>CAZOSR010000056.1:0-10368 GCA_964582445.1 uncultured Coriobacteriaceae bacterium
CACCATCACCGACTTTGACGACGGTGACCTGGTGACCGGTACCGTGGTCCAGGTCGAGCGTGATGAGGTTCTGCTTGACATCGGCTACAAGTCCGAGGGCGTCATCCCGGCGCGCGAGCTTTCCATCCGCAAGGATGCCAATCCGGCGGACATCGTAGAGCTCGGCGATGAGATCGAGGCGCTCGTTCTCCAGAAGGAGGACAAGGACGGTCGGCTCATCCTCTCCAAGAAGCGTGCCGCCTACGAGCGCGCGTGGAACGACATCGAGAAGAAGTTCGAGGGTGGCGAGAACGTCGAGGGCGAGGTCATCGAGGTCGTCAAGGGCGGTCTCATCCTGGACATCGGCCTCCGCGGCTTCCTTCCGGCATCTCTCGTGGACCTTCGCCGCGTGAAGGATCTCCACATGTTCCTTGGCGACCGTCTCGAGGCGCGTGTCATCGAGATGGATCGCAACCGCAACAACGTCGTCCTTTCGCGCCGCGTGGTGCTTGAGGAGGACCGCAAGCAGGAGCGTCAGGACGTGCTCAACAAGCTGGTCAAGGGCATGATCCTGCCGGGTACCGTGTCATCGATCGTCGATTTCGGCGCGTTCGTCGACCTCGGCGGTATCGACGGACTGGTCCACATCTCCGAGCTCAGCTGGAGTCACGTGAACCACCCGTCCGAGGTCGTGGCTGTGGGCGACAAGGTCGAGGTCCAGGTCCTCGATGTCGATATGAGCCGCGAGCGCATCTCCCTGGGCCTGAAGCAGACCCAGGAGGATCCGTGGAAGCAGCTCGTCAAGGACTTCACCGTTGGCGTGATCGTGGACGGCAAGGTCACCAAGATCGTTCCGTTCGGTTCCTTCGTCGAGATCGGCGAGAACGTCGAGGGTCTGGTGCACATCTCGGAGATGGCCCGCGGTCACGTGGAGAAGCCCGAGGACGTCGTGCGGGTCGGCGACGAGATCAAGGTCAAGGTCATGGACGTCGACCTGGAGCGCCGCCGCATCTCGCTCTCCATCCGGGCTGCCAACGAGGAGCTCGGTCTGCCGGACGCCATCCCTGCGCCGTCTGAGGGCGACGAGGTAGAGGGCGAGGAATCTGTCGACGTTGAAGCTGCGGAGTCCGTCGAGGTGGAGGCCGAGGTGGCAGAGGCTGCCGAGACCGAGCCCGCGGATGAGGAAGCTGCCGAGGAGGCCGCCGAGGCTGAGGATGCTGACGCCGAGGGCGACGAGGAGTAGCGTTCCCGCACGTCGCATTTGAGAACCTACCGGGGCTGGGCCGACGCGAGAGCGCGGTCCGGCCCCGAACCGTCTGGAGGATACGATGTACGTTCTCGCTCTCACCGGTGGGCTGGGTTCGGGTAAGTCCACTGCGGCCGAGGTCTTCGCCGACCGTGGCGCGGTGGTCATCGACCTGGACCACGTCGGTCACACCCTTCTCGAACAGGCAACATCTGTTCGTGATCGGATTGCTGACGCGTTCGGAGATCAGGTGGTCGGGTCGGACGGCCACATCGACCGCGCCGCCCTCGCCGAGATAGTGTTCGGCTCCGAGGAGATGACCCAGGCTCTGAACGCGATCATGCACCCGGCGATCCTCGCGACTGTCGCCGGCGCGCTTGACACGCTTGCGCTTCAGGGAGATCAGCCGCCTGCGGTGGTGCTTGTGGTACCACTGCTTGCGGAGTCGCCGCTCTTCCTCGAGCCCGTCGATGCGGTGCTCGCCATCTCGGCCAACGAGGAGACGCGGATCGAGCGCGCCATGGCACGGGGGATGTCGCGAGAGGACGCGGAGAATCGCATCGCCCGGCAGGCAGGGGACGCCGAGCGCCGTGAGATCGCAGACTACGTCATCGATAACGACGGCGATATCGATCAGTTCCGTTCGGCGATCGCGGACTTCTGGGACACGGAGATCGCACCGAGAGAGGTGTAGCGTTCGATGCGCGAGCTGAAGGTTGTCTCGGAGTTCGAGCCGGCGGGCGACCAGCCAACCGCCATCGCAGGCCTCGCAGAGGGCGTACGGTCCGGGCTGACCGATCAGACCCTCCTCGGGGTGACCGGCTCGGGCAAGACGTTCACGATGGCCAAGATCGTCGAGGCCGTGCAGAAGCCCACGCTCATCCTCGCGCCCAACAAGACGCTCGCGGCCCAGTTGGCGAGTGAGATCCGTGACGTGATGCCCGACAACGCGGTCATGTACTTCGTGTCGTACTACGACTACTACCAGCCCGAGGCGTACGTCCCCACCACCGACACGTATATCGAGAAGGACTCCAGCATCAACGCCGAGGTGGAGAAGCTCCGTCACGCGGCCACTGCAGCGCTGCTCTCGCGCAAGGACGTGGTCGTGGTGGCAAGCGTCAGCTGCATCTACGGCATCGGCTCGCCTGAAGACTACGCGGGCATGGCGGTATTCCTCTCGGAGTCAGTGCCCTACGACCGCGACAAGCTGATCTACGACCTTATCGACATCCAGTACGATCGAAACGACTACGAGCTCTCGCGCGGCACATTCCGAGTCCGCGGCGATGTGCTCGACATCTTTCCACCCTACGCCGACCTGCCTATCCGCGTGGAGTTCTTCGGCGACGAGATCGAGTCCATCACTGAAGTGGACAACGTGACGGGCGAGATGGTGAACCGGTTCAACGCCACGCCGATCTGGCCGGCGACCCACTACGTCACGCCCAAAGACAAGCTCACCGACGCGGTCTCCTCCATCCGGGAGGAGCTCCACGAACGGCTCGTGCAGCTGAATGCCGAGGGCAAGCTCCTGGAGGCGCAGCGGCTGGAGATGCGCTCGTCCTACGATCTCGAGATGCTCGAGGAGATGGGCTACTGCAACGGGATCGAGAACTACTCGCGTCACCTTGACGGCCGCAAGGCGGGCGAGCCGCCGAACACGCTGATCGACTACTTCGGCGATGACTTCCTGTGCATAATCGATGAGAGTCACGTCACCGTTCCGCAGTTGCACGGCATGTACGAAGGAGATCGCTCCCGGAAGCTCACGCTTGTGGAGCACGGATTCCGCCTGCCGAGCGCGCTCGACAACCGTCCGCTCAAGTTCGACGAGTTCCGCGCGCGGGTGCCGCAGACGATCTTCGTCTCGGCCACGCCGGGCGACTACGAGCTGCGCGTCAGCAAGCGCATCGTGGAGCAGATCATCCGGCCCACGGGCCTCGTTGATCCGGCGATCGAGGTTCGGCCCACCCACGGCCAGATCGACGACCTGATGGCCGAGGTGCGCGAGCGGGCGGAGCGCGACGAGCGCACGCTTGTCACCACGCTCACCAAGAAGATGGCCGAGGACCTGGCCGACTACCTGTTCGAGCACGGCATCAAGGTGCGGTACATGCACAGCGACATCGGGACGCTCGAGCGCGTGGAGATCCTGCGCGATCTGCGTGCGGGCGTGATTGACTGCCTCGTGGGCATCAACCTGCTCCGGGAAGGCCTTGACCTGCCTGAGGTCTCACTCGTGGCGATCCTGGACGCGGACAAGGAAGGTTTCCTCAGGAACCACCGCTCGCTCATCCAGACTATCGGCCGCGCGGCCCGCAACGTGTCCGGCGAGGTCATCCTGTACGCCGACAAGGTCACGGATTCCATGCGCACGGCAATCGATGAGACCGAGCGACGCCGCGCCATCCAGATCGCGTTCAACGAGGAGCACGGTATCGAACCCAAGACGATCCGGAAGGCGATCCACGACATCGCGCAGTACGTGCGTGAGCAGGAGGTGGGTCTGGAGCCGAGCGTTGACGTGGCAGCTGAGTTGGGGCGCCTTCCCAAGGAGGAGTTCGCGCGGATCCTGGCGGCGATGGAGGAGGACATGCACGCAGCGGCCGAGGCGCTCGACTTCGAGAACGCCGCACGGCTGCGCGACCAGGTCGTGAAGCTCAAGGCTGAGGTCGAATCGACGAGCGCGGACGAGGTGCTCGCACGGCTCAAGAAGGGCGCACGGAAAGGTTCTGCTCACGCAACGCGAAAGCGAACACGGTAGTCTGTGTTACGGCAGATATTGCTGCTCGATCGTTGTGATCGTCTCGCCTGTGACCGTGAGCCAGTAGAAGCTCGACTTGAACGCGTCTCCTGTCGGTCCGGAGAGCCGCGTGAGCCAATCGGCTAGCGAAAGGGTGTGTCCGCCCGGATCGGACGTGCCGTCGTCTTGCACCACCGTCATCACCGGGATGCCGTCCTGGACCGGGAACTCCCTCAGGCGTGTGTTGTCGTTCACGATGTAGTAGTCATTGGGCGGTGGCGACTCGTCTCCCCGATCGGCCGCCGCTGCGGCGGCATCCTCGCCGGTGAGGAACTGGATGTAGTCGACCGTGAGGATGGTGACGCCGGACTCGACACGGGCGGATACGACGAGCGCGGGGACGCGCTCTGACGGAGCGGGCACCTCGGGTGCGGTGGCGGTCTCCACCTCGGTAGAGGCGGCCTCCTCATCGGCGGTCGAATCCCCTGCGGGAGCCGTTTCCTCCACCGCCTCAGTATCCTCGGGTGCGGTGGACGTGCTGCTTTCGCTTGTGCTGGCGACCTCCGGTGTCTCCGGCCCTGCGGTGTCCCGAGGCACGAGCAGCCAGACTGTGACCAACACCGCGAGTGCAGCCACGACCAGCGCAAGCACGCGTAGCGTGCGTCTGTTGCGGTCGGGTTGTGTCACGCGTCCGGCTCCTCCATCATCGGCACAGATGGGTAGTATCTGCCCAACCCTGGTGTGTCACGGACAGCTCGCGCTGTCTTTCGTACACCCCAGGGTTTGGGATGGCAGTGCTTGGAGTAGTCTTGAACGGTGCGCTCCGCAGGATCACGTGCCGCAGATCATCACGAGGAGCTGAATCATGGATGTGATCAGTACCAGCTCGCTGACCAAGTACTACGGCAAGACCAAGGGTGTCGCTGACCTCTCTATGAGCGTTCCCGAGGGGGCAGTGTACGGCTTCCTGGGACCGAACGGTGCCGGCAAGACCACGACGATCCGCTGTCTGCTGGGTATGCTCAAGCCCACGTCGGGCAGTGGGACCGTTCTTGGAGAGGCGGTCACGCTCGACGGCGCCACGCTACGGCATCGTATCGGCTACGTGGCCGGCGAGGTGCGGCTGTACGAGAAGGAGACCGGTCGCTGGCATCTGCAGTATGCGGCTGGCCTCCGTGGTGGCAAGGGACGGCTCACGGACGACTTGCTGGAGCGGTTCGAGTTCGACCCCTCGCGTCGGGTTCGGGAGCTCTCTAAAGGCAACAAGCAGAAGCTCGCACTCATCCTCGCACTTGCGCACGACCCCGAGCTGCTCATACTCGACGAGCCCACGAGCGGCCTCGACCCGCTCAACCAGGAGACCGTGTACTCGATCATCGATGAACGGGTCGCCGAGGGCCGTACGGTCTTCCTCTCCAGCCACGTGCTGTCCGAGGTCGAGCGAGTGTGCGATACCGTCGGCATCATCCGTCGGGGCCACCTTGTGGCCGAGGAGGCTGTGAAGGTGCTGCTCGGCAAGCGGCTCCGCCAGGTATCGGTGGACTTCGCAGAACCGACGGACCCTGCCTTCCTTGCGGAGGTTCCCGGTGTGGATAACGTGGCCGTGGTGACCCCGACGCGTCTCACGGGGCGCGTCAAGGGTGATGCGGTAGACGCGTTGCTCAAGCGCCTTGCTGGTCGCCGCGTAGTGGATCTGCGTATCCAACAGGCGAGTCTTGAGGACGTGTTCCTCGAATACTACCGGGACGCTGCCGAATCGACGCTCGATGAGGGAGAGGAGGAGCGATGAGCTGGACGTTGTTCAAGGCCACGCTGCACCAGCACCGCACCTCCATGTTCTGGTTTGCGCTCGGCCTCGTATCCTACGCATGGATGATGACGTGGTTCTATCCGACCATCGGCGAGGAGTACGGCAAGCTGATCGAGACGTTCCCGCCCGAGTTGCTCGCGATCTTCGGCGGGTCCGAGGTGCCGTTCGCCTCGCTCGGCGGGTACTTCCAGACGGAGTACCTCGGCATCATGTGGATCGTGATCGTGTCATCTGCGGTCATAATATATGCCTCACGTGCGTTCGCCGGTGAGATCGCATCCGGCACGATGGAGTTCGTCCTCTCTCAGCCCGTGTCACGAGTCAGAGTCGCGCTGACGCGAGTGTCTGTGCTCGTGGTATATGCGATCATCCTGGCAGCCGCGAGTTTCGTGCCGCTCGAGGTCTTCGGTCCCACCTACGACATCAGTCTTGGGTGGGACGTGACCTGGCAGCTCATCGGGTTTGGGACGCTCTTCATTCTCGCTGTCGGGGGATTCGCGCTGCTCCTGTCCGCCATCTTCCGTGGCGGTGGCAAGCCGGGAGGGATCGCTGCGGCAGTGCTCGGCACCCTGTGGATCGCCGATCTGCTATCCGGCGCATCCGAGGTTGCGGAGGCCCTTGAGCCTGTCAACGTGATCACCTACTGGCAGCCGGGGCTCCTCATCAACGGTGAGCAGGTAGCGTCTGAGGCGTGGTGGCTGTATGGCGGCATCGCAGTTGTTGGACTCATCGCGGCCGTAGTGATCTTCTCGCGGCGTGACGTAGCGTGACAACGGGTATGCCTGCCCTGGCGACCGAGCGGTTCGATCTTGCCGCGATGTTGCCCGGGCCGCGCCATTGTGTGGCGTGTGCGACGCGCGTGTGTGACGCGGTCGGGGAACTCGACGGTGTGGTGGACGCTCGCTGTGACGGCGAGGCGGGGGAGCTTGAGGTGACCTTCGACCCCGGTGTGCTGCCCCTCGCACAGCTCCAGCGTACGGTAGAGCAGCGTGTGCGCGCGGAGACCGAGGCGTTCGGCCATGCGGTCTATCGGCTCGAGGGGCTCGATTGACCTGATTGTGCGCGGACCGTGGGAAAGTCCGTACGGCAGATTCCCGGTGTGCTCTCGGCCGACGTGAACTTCGCCACGAGTCTGTTGCGGATCGAGTACGACCGCACGGATGATCCGCGCGCACGCGCGGTAGCGGTCGTGGTCGGTGCGGGCCACGGGATTCGGGCCCTCGACGCTGCAGACGACCCGGGGCTTCCGCCTGTGACCTGGTGGACGCGGAACCGTACCGAGGTGAGCGTCGCGGCCTCGGCGGCGCTGCTTGTGACGGGCTGGGTTCTCGCTTCGATCGGGGCGGAGACTGCGGGATCGGCCGTGCACGCGCTCGCGATCATCGTGGGCGGATCGCTGATCTGGCGTAGGGCGGTCGCTTCGGTCATGGCGCGATCGCTGGACATGAACGTCCTCATGACTCTCGCGGTCTCGGGCGCCGCCGCTCTCGGGGAGTGGGGAGAGGGCGCCACCGTCATCGTTCTCTTCGCACTCGGCGGTCTGCTCGAGTCACGGTCGGTCGCCCGGACTCGGCGCGCGATCGGCGATCTCATGGCGCTCACGCCAGCACGCGCACGCGTGCGGCGTCAGGGCGCCGAGGTCGAGGTGTCACCGGAGGAGGTCGGCATCGGGGAGACCGTGGTCGTGCGCCCCGGCGAGCGGGTGCCGCTCGATGGATTCGTGGCAGAGGGGCGCTCGGCGTTTGACGAGTCACCGATCACCGGAGAGTCGATCCCGGTGGACCGCGAGCCGGGGGATGCCGTGTACGCGGGGGCGCTGAACACCTACGGTCTCGTCGCCATCACTACTGCCGCGGGAGCGAGCGATTCGGCACTCGCCCGTATCGTCGAATCGGTGGAATCGGCGCAGGCCACCAGGGCGCCGGTGCAGCGATTCGTGGATCGGTTCAGCAGCGCATACACGCCCGTGGTCGTGGCTGCCGCGGTCGCGCTTGCGGTGGGTGGTCCGCTGGTCGGGGAGCTCGCGTCCGGTGTCTCCGGACTTGAAGGATGGCGGGAGTGGATGTACCGCTCGCTCACGCTGCTTGTCATCTCGTGTCCGTGCGCGCTGGTCGTTTCCACTCCCGTTGCCGTGGTCTCGGGTATCGCTGGCGCTGCGCGCCACGGCATTCTGATTAAAGGAGGAGCGTTCCTCGAGCGTGCGGGCTCGATCCGGGTGGTGGCATTGGACAAGACCGGCACGCTCACCGAGGGACGGCCAGAGGTCGCCGAGGTTCTTGCGCTTGCCGAGGATCCGGCGGAGCGTGTACTCCGGCTCGCAGCAGCTGCGGAGGCACACTCCAACCATCCGCTCGCGTTGGCCGTGACGGCCGCAGCGGGTGAGCCGCTTCCTGCGGCTACTGACGTTCACGAGATAGCGGGCCGCGGCGTGAGCGGTGAGGTCGACGGTCTGCGCGTCTCGGTGGGCAGCGCCCGATACGCGGCGGAGCACGACACGGATGTAGTGCGCGTGGAGACGACGGTTGCGAAGATCGAGGAGCGCGGGCTCACTGCACTCGTGGTTCTCGCACATGACACGACACCGCCGCGCGCGCTGGGCGTTATCGGCCTTGCGGACGCGGTGCGTCCTGAGGCGGCGCTGGCGGTAGCGGCGCTTCGCGCGGGCGGAATCGACCACGTGGCGATGCTCACTGGCGACAGCCCGCAAGCCGCTGAGAGGGTGGCCCAGATCTCGGGCATCACCGAGATCAGCCCTCGGCTGCTGCCAGAGGAGAAGACCAGTGAGGTGGAGCGTCTGCGCGAGCGTTATGGCGGGGTTCTTGTGGCGGGCGATGGCGTGAACGATGCGCCGGCACTGGCCGCAGCCGACATCGGCGTGGCCATGGCGGCGGCCGGAAGTCACACCGCGGTCGAGACCGCTGATGTGGCTCTCATGGGAGATGACCTGACCGGCGTGGCGCGCTTCCTCGCACTCGGGCGAGATACCATGCACATCATCCGTCAGAACGTCGCTGCGTCAATCGCGGTCAAGGCCGTGTTCATCGTACTCGCGATCCTGGGGCAGGCTACGCTATGGATGGCCGTCTTCGCCGATACGGGGATCGCGCTCTTGGTGATCGCCAACAGTCTGCGGTTGCTTCGCTCGCGATAGCACGCAGGTTCACAGGGCACGGAGGGCTTCTGTCCGAAGTCCGCTTGCATTACCTTGTAATGCGAGGTACTATCCATTACACAGTATCCGAGGGGATGGGGGCGCGAGATGACCGACGACGTGATGCGGTTCTTCGCCACGTGGCTCTTCACGCACGAAGCTGCCGATGAGGAGATGAAAGCCGCGATCAGGCGTGGCATGAGCAGCGGTCCGGAGGGCATGGCCGGTGGCCCGGATGCCTTTGTGGACGGACTCGCCGCGATGGTCGAGGAGGAGAAGGAGAAACTCAAGCGCGACCTTGAGGCTCGTGCCCGTGGCGAGGAAGTGTCGATCGAGCAGCCGACAGACCCCGCGCTTGACGAGGTCCGGTTCGAGGTGGCCGAGTTGCGCGGACGGCTCGACAATATCGAGTCGTTGCTGGAGACCATGCTCCGCAAGCTTGGCGAGTAGGAGTATGAGATGGCTTCACGTAGCGTCGTCATAGCAGGCGTGACGCTGGGCCAGTTCGTGCGGCACCTACCAGCGGCACGGTTCGGGCTGGCACCCGGTCACGTCCGCCGAGCCGCCTGGGCCCGTGCGCTTCGCTGCTCGTTCGAGCGCCTCGGCCCGGCGTTCATCAAGCTCGGTCAGCTCATCTCTGTACGCCCCGACGAATTCTCTGCCGAGTTGGTGGCGGAGATGCAGCGCATGCAGGATGCGGTCCCTCCGGTTCCCGTCGAGAGCATCAGGGCAGTCATCCGTGCTGAGTTCGGCGCAGAGCCCAACGAGCTCTTCGCCACCTTCGACAACGAGCCGCTTGCCGCAGCGTCGATCGCGCAGGTCCATCGCGCCACCATCATCGATCCGTATCGGCCGGTGTGGGGTGAGGTGTTGCCCGCCGGTACCGAGGTTGTGGTGAAGGTCGTCCGGCCGGGCGCCGCCGAATCGATTCTCGGTGACGTGGCCATCGTGCGCCGGTTGGCCAAACGCGTGGTCGGTACGCGACTGGCACGGCGATTCGACCCGGTCGCGCTCGTTGACGAGTTCACGTCGACGGTCGACCGGGAACTCGATCTGCGCAAGGAGGGTCGCTTCGCAGACCGGTTCGCCTTCGACTTCCGCGATGATCCCAAGGTCCGCGCCCCGCGTATCGTATGGACGCGCAGCACGTCGAAGGTGCTCACCATGGAGTTCATCACCGGTTGGCGCTTGAGCGACCTGGAACAGGCGCGCGAGGCGGGGGTCGACTGCAAGGGGCTCGCGATACATGGCGCTACCGCGTTCATGCGCCAGGTGTTCGTATATGGCCGCTATCATGCCGACCTGCACCCCGCCAACATCTTCGTCACGCCCGATAACACGATCGCGTACCTCGATTTCGGGATCGTCGGATATCTCACACCGGAGGAGCGCATGAACATCACACAGGTGATGGCGGCGCTCATCTACCGCGATCC
>CAZOSR010000057.1:0-10318 GCA_964582445.1 uncultured Coriobacteriaceae bacterium
ACCCGGTGGCGGCGCAGCAGTTCACCGTGGAGCTGGGGCAGACGAAGCCTGAGACGATCACGATGCGCGAGGCCGCGACGGCGCTTCTGGGCGGACGGGTCGTCGACAAGAAGGGCGCGCCCGTGGGTGACGCGACCGTCACGATCACCGACGCCACGGGGACGGTGGTGGCGCAGCCTGTGGTGAGCGAGGGAGGGACCTTCGAGCCGGTCGAGCTGCCGGCCAAGCCCGCCCGGGACTACGACGTCACGGTGTCGGGCAACGGCATCACCATCACCGAACCGATCCGCCTCTATGGGGGCGACGATCTCTTCCGCACCTACGGGTTGGTCCCCGGCCGGGGTGAACTGCGCGCACGCAGCGCGGTCGAGGGCTACACGTCATGGATGATCCATGCCGGTTGGCCGGGCATCGGCAAGGTGTCCGGCGCGGATCTGTACGCCTGGTACGGCAACTACGCGATCGCGGTGACGGGTGAGTACTGGGAGGGGACCGACGAGCTTGCCGCTGTGGACGTGTCGGTGCAGGGCGGTACCTACGAGACGCACGCCACGAAGTCCGAGATCGACTTCTCCGGGTGGTTCGAGCCTCCGGACACCGGCAGTGTGTGGGACCTCACCAAGTGGTCCGACTTCGGGATCGCCACCGGGCTACAGCACGGGGATGCGCTCCTGACGGTGACCGGCGCGATCATCGACGGGCTGCAGGACGATGAGCCGGAAGAGTGGGTGACGACAGGACAA
Organism: uncultured Coriobacteriaceae bacterium; assembly: GCA_964582445.1. GTDB lineage: Bacteria > Actinomycetota > Coriobacteriia > Anaerosomatales > Anaerosomataceae > Anaerosoma. Next base: position 744 of record CAZOSR010000057.1, read on the forward strand.
GGCCCCGAGCTCATCACCTGGAAGGAAGCCAAGAGCGACTTCCGGGTGATCCCTGAGTTCGACAGCTCGGACCCGGGCGACTCGCTTTGGGATGCCGTCAGCGGCGTGCCCACCGGCTTCGCGATACCCATCGTCATCGGCGGCAGCAGCGACCAGCACACCGCAGTGCGGGTGGACCAGGTGGACGTCGTCCGTCTGGGTAGCGGCGAGATTATCGACATCTCCGGACCGGAGGCCGAGTGGTACTCCTACCAGGGACCGGAGGGCAGCGGCAACACCAACGGCAAGCGCTACGAGGTGACGCAGGCCGATGTCGCCTACGACGAGGTCGTCGTCTACGTGTGGCTCACGGTGCAGAAGTACTGGCAGGGCGTGCCGGGTGGCACGTGTTTCGACCAGCGGGAACAGCAGGTCGTTATCTTCCATCCCGGTCCACAGAGCATGGAGGGCTACATCGCCTCCGGCAGTCTGTACAAGGACCCGTCGCGGATGGCGCGCTAGAGACAGGGGGCATCATGGTGCGGTCATCGAGGGTTTGGCGAGTGTTGGGTCTGGGTCTGGCGGCGGCGATGCTCGTGGCTGTCGCAGGATGCGGAGCGACGACGACCACGGGTGTCGACGAGCCAGGTGGCATCCCGGATGACCCGGAGATCGTGAACGAGCAAGCGCAGGATGCGGACCTCATCCCGCCGGGGCGAGAGATCGCCGAAGGTGGTGGCGGTCCGACGCAGTACACCTTCCGCGAGGAGTGGCGCAGGGCGCTTCCCGAGGCGCAGAAGTGGCGGATCGGCGCATACCTCATCTCGGCTGTAGGCAACCAGGTCAACGACGACGGCGTCCCCAGCGACTGGCGCTTCGCGTTTATCTCGGATCGCGATCCAGATGCGCTGCTGTTCATCTACATGGACCCGTGGGGGAAGGTCTCGAGCACCGAGGAGGTCACCGAGAACCGCGGCTCGCATGTCAGCGAGTACGACCGACCCATGGAGTACGACGTCATCGACAGCGATCAAGCCGTGAGCATCGCGCTGAAGGCGCTCGCCGAGGATCACGACCTCGCAGACACCAAGGATCCCCGCATATCCCTGGGGTGGAGCGTCCTGGACGGCAGCGGGCCGTATTGGGAGTTCAACATCTTCCATAAGCCGACGGCCACCTACCTGTACGTGCAGATCGACGCGCGCTCTGGCGCAGTGACCCGGCAGGAGTAGGCGCACGGAGCGGCGAACTGGACCTGGCGTACTGCATCCGGTGCGGAATTCGCGTACCATGTCCTCGTACATCCACGTACGATCGCTGCCGCATGCCTTCGCAGTCTGGCCGTCCGTGGATCAGCGCGAGTGATGAACGGCAGGTCTGATGACAAAGGGTGCCAACAAGCGGACTTCAGCGGTTGCGGCGATTCTCATCGTCGTTGCCATCATCGCCGTGATCGCCGGCCTGGTCATCGCGCAGTACGGTCACTACCAGTCTGATACGGCGCCGGTGTCCGAGCACGCCGAGGTCGGCGCAAAGTCCTGCACCTCCTGCAAGGCGCCCCAGCATGATTACGTCCATGAGGTGCCGTACACCGGAGCATGCGAGCAGTGCCACACGACGTCTTCGTGGCTGGCGACGCACTACACCCATGAGAACAACGAGTTCAACACCTCGTTCCACGGCGTCATCGGCTGCGAGCGCTGCCATACGGAGGGTGAGCCTGCCCCTTCGACCGCATGTGAGAGCTGCCACCAGAACCGGTCACCTCACAACGCAGGCGTGCTCGAGTGCGCCCCGTGTCACACCGTCGTAGCCTGGTCGTTGCAGCGGGCGGTCCCCGAGGATCACCTCTCGCTCGCGGGGGGTCATGAGGGGGTCTCGTGCTTCGAGTGTCACACCGGTGGCGATGTCACCACAGATGGCGCTCCTCGCGGATGTGTCGACTGCCACGGCGAGAATCACGGTGGGCTGAGGAACTGCGAAAGCTGCCACGACCCGGCGCGTGACTGGAACCCGGTGCCGGGTTGGGATCACTCTGCGTTCTTCAAGCTCGAGGGCCGGCACGCCCAGATCGAGTGCGGTGCCTGCCACACGAGCGGGCAGTTCGCCGGAACGCCGTCAACGTGCGTTGGTTGCCACGGGTCCATGCACGGTGGGCTGACGCAGTGCCAGGACTGTCACGACCCGTCACGCGGCTGGAGCCCCAAGCCCGGGTGGGATCACTCGGCGTTCTTCAAGCTTGAGGGCAAGCACCTGCAGGTGAACTGCGCGGAGTGCCACACCAACAACAGGTTCGCAGGTACTCCGACGGTCTGCGAGGGCTGCCACACGGTGGCTCACAAGAACCTGACAGTCTGTGCGCAATGTCATACGCCCGCCGGTTTCGTGCCGTCGACCTTCGATCACGATGCGTACTTCCCGATCACGGGCGGCCACCAGAAGCTCACCTGCATCTCGTGCCATCCCCAGGGCGTCTACGACGGGACGCCTACGGTCTGCACAGGGTGTCATGGCGCAGCGCACGGCGGGCTCACCGCCTGCCAGGACTGCCATACCACCAACGGCTTCGTGCCCGCGACCTTCGACCACTCCTCACGCTTCATGCTCATCGGCACGCATGCGACAACCGCGTGCTCATCATGTCACCCCAACAACCAGTACGCGTCGAACATCGGCGGAGGGTCGACCGAGTGCTCCGCGTGTCACGAGACGCCACACGGCTCCGGGATCACGCGATGTGTCTCGTGCCACCAGCCGACGGAGTGGTGGGATCTTGTGCTGGTCGAGCATCCGGGCGAGATCAAGCTTGGCGAGGAGCACAGTGGACGCTCGTGCGTGCTGTGCCACCCGACGCTGAAGTTCATCGACGACACGCCCAAGCCGTGCCAGGACTGTCACCTGGTGGACGTGCCGCACGTCGGGCCTGAGAACTGCATCGACTGCCACCGCCCGACGACGTGGGCCGAGGTCCACTTCACGCACCCTGAGATCGGCGTGCACGAGGCACGTCCATGGCTGAACAGCTACTGTCTGCGCTGCCACCCGGGGCCAGACTTCACCGTTGTGACCTGCACGAGCTGCCACATCTTCGTGCCGGAGTCGGAGAACCCGAGCGGTACGCCGTGGCCTATCACGGACACGACATCAACGACCGCGCTGTCCGATTCTGTGACCCGGGCCGTGCCACCGGTGGAGTCTGAACCGGGCACGGGTACCGCTCAGTAGGTAGAGCACCGTGCTCGCCCTCGCCATCGCGGCTCTGCTGGGATCGGCCGGGATGGCCTACCTCATCGGCTATGCCTTCACAGCCCAACGGGACGCGTTCCTGCGCACGAAACGGGGCATCCTGCTGCTCATCGTCGCTGGCATCACGATCGTTCCGTTGCCGCCGCAGCTCATCGGAATGGACAAGGCGCTCGGGCCACTCGGCGGGATGCTGGGGGGCGCGGCATCTGCGCTGGCGTGGCCGGCCGGACTCGGCAAGGGTGTGTACATCGGTCTGTGGCTCTTCACGACGCTGCTCGCTTTCCTCGGCGGCATCCGGATTTGGCAGTTCGGGACGCCGGAGTGGCGAGGGGGCGCGAACCGGGCGTTCGACGCGTCCGCTGTCAGCCGGGCGCGCAGCCTGCTGCCGATGGCCGATCGCATCGAGCAGGCGCTGGACACGCTTAGTCAGGCTGGCATAACGGGTAAAGACGTCTCGCGTATCGCTTCCGACATCCGCGATGCGGGTCGCCGATTCTCGGATAGCCTTCCACCGTCCGAGAGCGAGGTGTACCGGCTCGTTGCGTCACGGCTCCCGGCGGGCGTTGCGCCCGCGGTCACTGGGTTGCTCCTGGAAGGAGCGGGAAGGCGCGCGGTCCGGGAGTGAGCCGGGGTGGGCCCGCTCAGATCCTGCGGTACTTCTTGAGTGCGGCGACGTTTGCCCCAAAGAGCAGGACGATGAAGGCACACAGCACCACCAGGTCGAGCCAGACGTCACCGGGTCCCGCGCCACGCAGCATGACCGCGCGCATCGCGTCAGCGCCGTAGGTCACGGGGAATGCCCGGCTCAGATACTGCATCCACATCGGCGTCTCCGAAAGATCGAGCATGCCCGAGAGCAGGATCTGCGGGATCACGATGATCTGCAGAAGCTGCATCATCTGTAGTTCCGTGCTTGCGAACTCGGAGACGAGTATGCCCATCAGCATCGAGACGAGCGCCATGGATAGCGCGATCACCAACACCAGCCAGGTGCTGCCGAAGTTGGGGAAACCGACCCAGTAGATACTGGCGAACACGACGATCGTGCTCTGCACGAGGGTGAAGAGGCCGAATCCCTGAACGTAGCCGAGGACGAGTTCGAAGCGACGGATGGGCATCGCCATCAGCCGTTCGAGGGTACCCCCGGTGCGCTCGCGCAGGAAGCTGATCCCGCTCGTGATGAACACGAAGAAGAAGATGAACACACCGATGAACACCGGACCGTAGTAGTCGAAGGCATGCATATCGGCATTCCCGTGTACGTAGCGGATCTCGGGTGGCTCGGGCATCTTGAGTTCGGGTAGAGGCAGGTACTTGGCGATGTCGACCTCAAGCCCGCCGGGCAGCGTGATCGGCTTGATGTCGAGTTCGAGCGAGACGAGGGCCGCGCTCTGCGCCTGCGTGACCGCGCGCACGACCGCACCGGTCCTGGAGGGGTCAGAGCCTTCCACCCATACCGCAGGGGCGCCGTCCCGGATCGTCACAAAGGCATCGGCATCGGCATCATTCAGACGCATCATGGCATCGTTGTAGGTGCTGCGCTCAGTGCGGGCGCCCGCCTCCTGAAGTGCGGCCGAGAAGTCGGAAGGTACGCCTTCGACAAGAACGAGCGGTTCGTACGCGGGTGCTCCGAAGATGACGTTCAGTAGGAAGAGCGCGAGGATCGGGGCCGCCACCATCATGAAGATGGTTCGGCGGTCGTGTGCGAACTGCCGAAGGATGCGGATAGTGACCGCGAGCGCGTTATGCATCGCGATCACCCCCCTCGCTCCGGGCGAAGTGGAGGAAGGCGTCCTCAAGCGTGCGCGCGTCGGCACGATCTTTGAGGTCGGCGGGCGTTCCCATCGCGATGAACTCACCGTCACGGATCATCGCGAGCCGGTCGCACCTCTCGGCCTCATCCATCACATGGGTCGTGACGATCAGGGTGCGACCGTCCTCGGCCATCTGGCGGAACGACTCCCAGATCGACACACGGTGCAGCGGGTCGAGGCCGATGGTCGGCTCGTCCAGGATCAGCAGTTCGGGATCGTGGAGGAGCGCGGTCGCGAGCGACAGGCGCCGGCGCATGCCTCCCGAGTAGTGGTGAACGGCCTTGCGGGGCTCCACCTGCAGACGGGCGGTCAGGAGCGCGCGCGTCACGGCATCCTTCAGCGCACCGGCGCGCAGCCCGTAGATCGCGCCGAAGAACTCGAGATTCTCTCGCGCCGTAAGGTCAAGGTAGAGCGCGTCCGATTGCGCCATGTACCCGATGCGCCTCATGAGATCGAGCGAGGGCATTGGTTCGCCAAACGCCATCACAGCGCCGGAGATGGGCTCGGCCACTCCTGCGAGTATGTTCACGAGTGTGGTCTTGCCTGCGCCAGAAGGCCCGAGCAGTCCCAAGACCTCGCCTTGCTCAACCCCGAGTGAGACGCCGTGAAGCACTTCCTGTGCGCCGAATCGCTGGATGATGTCCCGTGCGGTCAGTATGGGCATATGCTCCTCCAGAAGCGGTCGCGAACGCCACGGCCGTTGTTCTCAGGGTACGCTGCGACGTGCACGACGAGAAGTGCGGGACTGTCACTGATGCCCCGGGAGCGGTATCGTTTGCATAGGTTCACTGCGTCTCTGCATACACCACAGAAGGAGTCCCGATGATCAAAGTCGCTGTGTGGGGTACGGGCATGATGGGTCAGGGTCTGCTCGGCTATATTCTGGACCGGCCGAAGGATGCCGAGCTCGTCGGTGCCATCGTCACGAACCCCTCAAAGGAAGGTAAGCCGGTTGGCGAACTGCTCGGACGCGCATGCGATGTCTGCATGACGACTGACGCTGCCTCCGTGCTCGCACAGAAGCCTGACGTGGTGTGCATCTGCACGCAAAGCAATCTCGACGAGGTATCCGATCAGATCGAAGCGTGCGTTCGTGCCGGCTCAAACGTGCTGTGCATCGCTGAGACACTGGCGTACCCGTGGGCCAGTGACGCGGAGTGGGCCGAGCGGTTCGAGGAGCTTGCGATGGATCACGACGTCTCGATCCTCGGCACTGGCATCAACCCCGGGTTCATCCTTGATGCGCTCGTTGTGGCGTGGACATCGATCTGCCTTAAGATCGAGCGGATCGAGGCCGAGCGGGTGAACGATCTCTCGCCGTTCGGTCCCACCGTCATGGCGAGCCAGGGCGTGGGTACCACTGTCGAGGAGTTCGAGCGCGGCGTGGCCGATGGGACGATCGTGGGGCATATCGGCTTTCCCGAGTCGATCGGACTGATCGCCGATGCCATCGGCTGGGAGATCGACGAGGTCGTAGAGTCGCGCGAGCCGATCATCACGAACGTGCCGCGTGAGACACCGCACGTGAAGGTGGCTCCCGGCGACGTGTGTGGCTGCCGCCATATCGGTCGTGGCTACAGCAAGGGTGAGCTTAAGATCGAACTCGTCCACCCACAGCAGATCCATCCGGAACTCGAGGGTATCCAGACCGGTGACTACATCCGCATCATCGGTGATCCGAACGTGCAGATGTCCAACTCACCGGAGATTCCCGGCGGGAAGGGTACGTACGCATCGACTGGCAACTACATCCCGCTCATCGTCGACGCACCCGCGGGTATCCTCACCGTGACCGACCTCCCGATCCCGCGGTTCTGGACTCCGAGTGAGTGATCTGGTCGTGGCGTCCCCAGGATGTGGTGCCTGGCGGTATGCCCGTTTCGAGCGAGGGAGTGAGTGATGGCAGACACGATCCGGTGCGACGTGGGCGATTGGGTAGAGATCGAGTACGTGCTGCTTTCGGCCGAAGATCGTGCCGCGGGCATACCCGAGGACACCGCCACACAGCCGCTCCGCGCGTGGGTCAAAGGGTTCGCGCTTGCGTCGGCGATGATCGGCGACGAGGTGAGCGTGGAGACCATGAGCGGGCGTGTCGTTCGTGGGCATCTCTCGGAGACAGAGCCAGGCTACACACACACGTTCGGCACGCCTCCAGCGGAGATCGTCGCAATCGGTCGCGACCTGCGTGCACGGCTGAGCGCATACCGCTCCAGGGGCGGTGAGTGAAGTGACGACCCGCTACGACGAAGTGATGGCCCGCAAGGGCGAGATCATGAAGCTCGCGCTGGGAATGGACTACGCGCAGTTCGAGCGCGGCCCGATCGCGTTCGACTACGAGGCCATGATGTCGGCCCACGGTTACACACTCGAGGAGATCCGCTCGATCCAGCGTGCAGCAGGCGTCGGTCTCACACCCCTTCTCGAGCTGCGGAATCTGACGGATCTGGTGCGCTCGACCGCCGAGCCGGGACACGGTGCGCGCATCTTCGTGAAGGATGAAGCAGCCAACATGGCGGGCTCCTTCAAGGATCGCCGCGCATCGATGAGCATCCACGTTGCCGCCGAGAAGGGCTTTGCGGGCGTGATCGCCGCCACCTCGGGCAACTACGGCGCGGCCGTTGCCAGTCAGGCGGCGCGCGCGGGCCTCAAGTGCATCATCTGCCAGGAGACCTTCGACTCACGCCACATCGGGCAGCCCGAGATCGTTGAGAAGTCGCGCATCTGCGAGGCGTTCGGCGCCGAAGTCGTCCAGATGACGGTCGGCCCCGAACTGTTCTTCCATATGCTCGAACTGCTCGAGGAGACCGGGTTCCTCTCGGCATCGCTGTACTCACCCTTTGGCGTGTCGGGCATCGAGTCGCTGGGTGCCGAGTTGGCCGAGGAGATGATCGCGCTCACTGGCGCGCCGCCAACGCACGTGGTGGTCACGCATGCCGGAGGAGGGAACACGACCGGCACAGCGAGAGGGCTCGAGCGCATGGGCGCGCACGACACCGTGATCGTGAGCGCGAGCGTGGATCTCTCGGGACTCCACATGGCGAGCGATCGCGACTTCAATCGCAAGAGTTTCACCACGGGCCACACCGGCTTTGGCGTACCGTTCGCCACGTGGCCTGACCGCTCAGACGTGCCGCGCAATGCGGCGCGCTCGCTGCGGTACATGGACCGCTACCTCACCGTCACGCAGGGAGAGGTCTTCTACGTGACCGAGGCGCTCTCCAAGCTCGAAGGACTCGAGCGCGGACCGAGCGGCAACACCGCCATGGCTGCGGCGGTCTCCCTTGCTCGCGAACTGCCCACCGACGCGACCGTGGTCGTGCAGGAGACGGAGTACACCGGGGCCGGGAAGCACCACTGGAGCCAGCTCGCCTTCGCCCGCGCCCAGGGAATCGAGGTGCGCACCGGCGACCCTGCCGAGAATGTGCCGGGCAAGACGATCGTGATTCCCGAGCGGCCGGAGCAGATCAGGGCGCATGATGTCGACCTTACGCGCCTACGCCGGTCGTACGTTCGTAATGCGCTTGCGCATGCACCCGAGGCCTACGAGCCTACGCCCGAGGACATCGTCTTCCTTGCCGAGGACACCAATACAACGCCGGCGGCCGTCGAGGAGATCATCGCGGAGCTGCGGGCGGGGTAGGGCGGAGCGGTCCGAATCCACAGTGCACCCGGCCCAGATGAGCCGGGCCTTGCTCGCGTTCAGACGAGTCGGATCTCCACGGGTGTCTCGATCCGCGCGAATGCCCTGCGATCCGAGGTGTAGAGGGGACATCGAAGGCGCTCTGCGAGTTCGAGGAAGAGGGCATCGTACACGCTCGTGCCGTGCGCGAATGCCAGATCCGCTGCGCGCAGAAGTGTCTCCGTTGAAGGGTGATAGAGGTGGATCTGGGCGGCACCGATGAGATCGATGATCTCTGAGACGCGCACCGACGGTTGGCCGGAATAACGGAGTGCGTTTGCGATCTCGACCGGAAGCGTGGTCGGGGCTGAGAGTATGACACGCCCGATCAGGTGGTCTGCCAGCAGTGCGTCTGCCACCTCGACGCCCACCTCGTCATTGCGGTAGTGCCACTTGTAGGCGACCGAGGAGTCTATGACGGCCAGATCGCTCACTTCGCCCCCGCACCCGGGCTGTTGCGTTCGCGGTCGGCACGGATCTGGGCCACGTAGTCGAAGTGGTAGTCCTCCGGCGTCTCACCACGAATCCGCTCGAATCCCTTGATCGCGCGCTGAATGTCCTTGCGCCGGCGCTCTTCGGCCGACAGCTGGTGCACATCCACGACGTACCGAGTGGCTGCCTCGGCGATGAATCCGCTGCGGCTCAACCCGAGTTCGGATGCGGCCTCATCAATCTCGGCTACCAGATCCTCGGGCAGGGAGACGTTCACCTTGTAGACAGCCATGCGGTTCACCTCGCAGATACACCATATAGAGACACTATTAGTGTATCTGTGTGCTCTGACACACGTCAACGGCAGCCACTACACGAACCAGCCGCCGACCGCGTTGAAGCCGAAGCCGATGATGAGGATACCG
>CAZOSR010000058.1:0-10242 GCA_964582445.1 uncultured Coriobacteriaceae bacterium
GCCACGCTCCGACCGAGGAGCAGCACGCTGACATCGCGGTCCACACTGTGGCCAATACCAGCGGCTGCTTCGATGGCTACTGCCATGGCACGGACGTCGTCCGGATGCACAGCATAGACTTCCGCCTTTCCGGCGAGGAGCCTCCGGGTTGCTCGGCTTGCCACAACGAGACCCTCGAGCCGTCGACGGCCTGTCTGGGTGCATGCCATTCCAGCTCCAGATTCGGCTCGTGGCACTATGCAGATGGCGGCCATGCAGACCTCACGGCCTCTATGGAGACCGATGGTGCGGGCTGCGTATCCTGCCATGGAAGCAACCTCCTGGCGATCGAAGGCGTTGCGGGCGAACACGTGGGGTGCTCCTGTCACGTCTACGCTACAGGCGCTGGCGCGACCACGTGCGAAAGCTGTCATGTGGCGGCGCATCAGGATGTGGATCACAGCGGCACGGTCGGGAGCTGCGGTCTCGCAGGATGCCATGATGGAGCGACCCCGCTAGAGATCCATGCCACGTGCGCGCAGTGTCACTCAGTGACCCCGCTACCCTCAAGCACCACGTGCAGCGAGTGTCACACCGCAGCGGACCCGCACGAGGCCTTTGCCGTCAGTCACGTAGGCGATGTCACCGGCACCAGCAGCAGGTGGGTGCCGGGATGCGGAGGAGTACCCGGCTCCGAGGGCCTGTGTCATGACGTGTCGAACGTCATGGACACGCACGCGTATATGCACGATGGCTCGGGTGGATGCCCCACATGCCATGACGGCACGGTCACTCCTACGACCACGTGCAGAACGTGTCACCCCAAGTACGGAGCGCCCGCCAACGGCGTCGGGATTGGGAACACCGCATCGATGCACCACGACAACAACAAGTACCTGGCAGATCCAGCGGATGCCGCATCCGGCTCCTACTACACCACTACTCCACCGAACGGCTGGGATGACATCCTCGTCAACTACGACTGTCAGTTCTGCCACTGGTCATTCATCTACGGGGCGCAACCCGAGTTGCCCGAGCAGCGGAACCCCTACGCCGGAGAGCTCATGTGGTATGCCGGGCTGCGGACGGGGATGGGTGCTCCCACGGATACACTCCTGACGCTCCCCGGGTCAGTGGTCGCAACGGAGTCGACCGTGCTGGAGTACATGGTGAACTACCAGACGCGTGAGGGATACGACTACGGTTACTCAGAGGTGAGCACGGACGGGGTCACCTGGGTGACGCTCCCCGGAAACCTGACCTCTACGGATCCCATCACAACGCGCCATCTGGGCAACGGGATTGCGGGAGACTCCAACGGGTGGGTGCAGGCGACGTTCGATCTCTCGTACTACGCTGGACAAGACATCCAGATTCGCCTGCGGTACAAGACCACGTACAACCCGCCGATGTTCGGATACGCGGTTGACGACATCGTGCTGAGGGATGCCGGCGGCGTCCTGTTCACTGATGGAGCCGAGAGTGCTGACGGTGGCCTGCTGACGGGTGGCTGGCTCAGGGCCGGCACTTCGCCACCGCTGTACTTCCCCGACGACCCCTACAACGCCCGATAACGGGCCCGATAGGGGCAATCGCGGAGGGCGGTCCTCGGAAGGACCGCCCTCCGCCTGTTCCGTCCGCAAACATGCCTCACTTCAGCGCCTGCACCACCGCGTCCCGGATGGTCTGGGGCACTACGCCCGTGCCGCCGAGGAAGCGGACCTCGGTGATCGAGGCCTTCTGGGCGCTGAGCTCCGCACGGACCTCGGTGTTGAGCCCGGTGGGTGCCGCAAGCAGCATGACCGAGCCGTCCGCGCCCTGGAGCGCTCCGCCGGCGAGCGCATCCGGGAAGTTCGCACCGGTCGCGACGGCCAGGCGGTCCCAGGTGAGGTCTGCCGAGGCCACACCGTAGCGGGCGACGGCAAGGGCGGTCGTGTAGCGGTCGCTTCCGGCCAGCCGGTCGACCCGCGTGTCCCCGAAGGCAGCGTTCAGTTTGGCCTCGAAGGTGGCTGGCACCACACCGGTCCCTCCAAGCGGGAGCACACGGGTGACGCCATCGGCCTTCATGGCCGCCACGAGCGCGTCGTGGGTGGACGTCTGTGGGGCGAGCAGGTAGATCGGCCAGCCCTTGGCGGCGGCCAGCGGCGATGCGCCGAGCGCGTCGGGGAAGCTCGCGCCGGTCGCCACGAACGCGGTGCCGTCGAAGGCGACGCCCATCTCGGCGATGGTGCGCTCGGCGATCTTCTCGGCGGTGGTGTAGCGGGTGGCGCCTGCGATGCGCTCGGCCGTGACGCCCGGAAGCGCGTCGAGCGCGGCGTACACGCCGGGGCTCACGGCCCCGTCACCACCGAGGACGATCACCTTCGTGGCGCCGAGGCGCGCGATCTCGGCCTTCACCGCATCAGGGAGCACATCGGTGTACGTGAGCAGGATGGGCGCGTCGAGCGCCCCCGCGAGCGCCGAGCCGCCGAGGGCGTCGGGGAACGAGAGCGCCGTTGCCACGACCACGTACTCCGAGCTCGAGAAGCCGAGCTTGGAGGCCTCCACCGCGGTCTCGATGCGGGTGGTGCCGGCGACGGGGGTGACCGTGAGCGAGGCCGAGGCGTCGGGCACCTCGGCAACGGTCACCGTGATGACCTCAGAGTCGCTGCCTCCCTTGGTGTCGCCTACCACGACCGTGAAGGTGTAGCTGCCAGGCCCCTGCTCCTCGGTGGGTGTCCAGGTGAAGACACCCGAACTCGAGTTGATGGCGGCGCCTGATGGCGCCCCCTCGAGCGAGTACGACAGCGTGTCTCCATCGATGTCCGTCGCGCTGGCCGTGAACGTGAGCAGCGCCAGCTCGTTCACGGACTTGTCGCCGATCGGGGCGAGCACCGGGTGCTCGTTGGCGACAGTGGCGGTGTACTGGATCGTATCGCTCACTGCGGTCACGTTGCCGGACTCATCCTTGAACTCGGCCTGTACTGTCTTGATGCCGTCCCCGGCCGTCAGCGTCCAGGCCTTGGTGCTGGTATACGGCTCCCAGGCGCCAAAGAACAGCGACTCGCTGTTCTTGAACCGCTGCATCACAGTGCCGGCAACCTCGCCGCTTGCTGTGTTCCGCAGTGTGACCGTCCTGGTCGTGGTCGAGGGTGCGTCGTCGTTGATCTTCATCGTGGCGACCGGTGGCGTCTGGTCAAGGTCGAAGCGCGCGACTCCCGAGTAGTAGCGTATGCGGCTCGTGCCCAGGTAGAACCTGGTGAAGTTGCCACCCACGACCACACCCGTCGCGTTAGCCGCAAGCGCAGACGTGAGCGCGTCGGGTCCGACACGCCACGATGTGAGGATGGGATCCCCATCACCTGTGTACCCTGAGGGACGGATCGCAGCTACGTAATCGTAGTCATCACTGTCGTAGACGCCGTTGAATGAGCCGCCGATGTAGATGGTAGCGTTTGCATCGTTGACAGAGCGCGCGATCGCATCAACGCGCCCGTTCGGCTGCGGATTCCACGAGAGCACGGCCGCCGTTCCCGTGTTCACCGCCGCAAGATTCATCCGCGACGTTCCGCCCACCGCCGTGTAATCACCGCCAACGTAGAGCGTAGTGTCGGCAAGCAGGAGACTCTTGACCGCCGCACCGGTGACATCAGGGTTCCAGGAATCCACCGATGCGCTGCCAGATGCCTGCAGGCGCGCCAGATGGTTGCGGGAGACGCTCGAGATGCCGGTGAACTCGCCCCCGACATACAGGGTTGTGTTCCCCGGCCCAAGCGCGAGTGTGTAAACCGTGTCGTTGGCGCCCTCACCCCAGTACCAGTCCGTCAGCGCACCGGCAGCGGTGACCGATGCGATGCGGTTGCGCGCGGTGCCCGCCACAGTGGTGAAGTTGCCACCGATCCAGACGGTGGCCCCGTCAGACACGATGTCGTAGACAGTGGCGTTGACCAGCGGGCTGAACCCCGCGATCACGGCCGCGGTCGATGGGTTGAGTTCCGCCAGTCGGCTCCGGCTCTGGCCGCCGATGGTGGAGAAATCGCCGCCGACGTAGAGCTTGCCGTTGTTGGTCGCTTCGATGGTCCAGACAGTGCTGTTCGCACCGCCAGTGGGGTACCACGATGAGAGTTCGCCGCTGGAATCGAGCGCTGCGATCCGCTTGCGCGAGTGCGCGCCCACCGACCCCATGTAGCCACCGATGGCGAGGTCATCTCCAGAGGGGACGATGGAGTACACGATCTCCCCCACGGACATGGACTTCCACACGTTGTCGTACAGAAGGCTCATGTCGTTCGCACACCGTTGGATGCGGTAGTGGTCGACCTGGCCCGCAAAGGTATCGAACCGGCCACCGAAGTACACGTGCGTGTCGGTCACGACGATGGTATGCACGTCTTCGTTCGCCGTCGGCGGCTGCACGTATCCAGCAGTATCGCCGGTAGCATAGTTGACCGTCGCCGCGTGCAGACGCTCGTATCCGTCGACCGAGGTGAACGCTCCGCCGATGAGCACGCGACCCACATAGCCCTCAGTGCTGTCCTTGTTGATGGCGATGGTATACACAGTGCCGTTCACGTTGGGGTCCCACCCAGCGGAAAGCGATCCGTCAGCAACAGAGAAGCGCGCCATCCGGTTCCGAGTCTCGGTGCCGACCGTTGTGAAGCCGCCTCCAGCGAAGAGGTACGTATTGTCGATGGCAAGCGTCCATACAGCGCCGTTGAGGTTGGGGTTCCAGCTCTTCACCGGAGTCAGGATGTTGCTGGGATCCAACGCGGCCAGATTATGCCTCTCCACGCCGCCGATCCACGAGAACAGGCCGCCGACATAGAGCGTGTCACCAAGAGCGGCAAGCGCTCGCACACCACTGCTCGGGTTGGGCGAGAACCCTATCGGCACGTCACCTGTTCCCTTGTTCACACGGGCCAGCCGTGCGTACGACCGTCCCCCGATGCTGGTGAAGTCGCCGCCGACGTAGAGGTACGTGCCCATGACCTGAAGCGCGCGCACCGCCCCCCCGGTCGCTCCCGGGTTCCACGCGCCGTCAAGTGAGCCATCGGCGTTCATGTGCGCCAGGTTGCTCCGCTCGACCCCTCCCACGGACTGGAAGTCGCCCCCGATAAAGTAACCTCCGGAGCCGTCCGGAACAGCCGCATACACGGTGCCGTCAACGTAGGGATGGTTGCCGCCGAGCGGGAACAGGCCGGAGTCTTCGTCCACCACGCCGAATCCGCCGGTCGGAGGGCCCATGTGCGTGAACCAGCCGCCGACGTACAGCTTCCCGTCAGGTCCGTACTCGAGCGCACTCACGGAGCCGACGTCGTTGCCCTCGTTGATCGGCATCCAGAGGGTCGGGACATGCCGCGGCTGAGGCACGGCAGTCGCCAGAGTGGCGGCACGCGCCGGGGCTACCGGCACCACCGCCAGAACGAGAAGCGCCCCGAGTACCACGGCAAGTACCCGGAGCGGCATGCGGTAGGAATACCCGCGCGCCCGATGTGCGTGCGACATCGCAGTCCCCCTTTGCTCAGACCCGCGTGTTATGACCGCAGCTGCGATCTGAGCAGAAGATACCCTTGCGTGGCACGGAATCTACACGGAATCACGACCGGGAAATCGGCCAGACTGGAACGCCTATCCTCACCTCAGAAGAGACCCGTGATGCGCCTGACCGCGTCCTCGGCCTCAAGCGACACCGCACCTGTGCCGCCGAAGATGTGCACCCTGTCGATGTCGTCGGCGTTGTCGACCAGACGTGCCTCGGCTTCGGCACTCAGCACGGTCGGTCGCGTAAGCAACAGCACGCTATTGTGCGCCCCGAGCATCGCTCCGCCGGAGAGCGCATCGGGGAAGTCCGCGCCCGTCGCCACACCGAGGCCGTCCCAGGTCATGCCAGCGGCGACGCCCACCTCGGCTATCTTGGCGGCGGTCTCATAGCGGTCAGCTCCACCGGCCCGCACCACGTTGCCGGCACCCAGCTGGCGCTGCAGCGCGACCTCTACCTGCGCCGAAACGGCACCCGTGCCGCCCAGGATCGTCACACGCCGGGTTGCCGCAGGCACGTAGACCTCACCGGTGGGACGGACCAGGAGAATCGGCCTGCCGAGGGCCGCGGCGAGCGCGGATCCGCCGGTGGCATCCGGGAAATTCGTGCCGGTCGCAACGAGCGCGTCACCGGTGTACGACGCGCCGAGGATCTCGATCGCCTTGTCGGCGACGAGCTTGCCCGTGGCGTATCGGTCGGCTCCACCCAGACGCTCCACCACAAGACCCATGTCCCAGAGCGCACTCTGCACCGTGTTCGAGACCGCGCCGGTGCCGCCCAGGATGTATACACGGGCCACGCCGAGCCGCCTCAGCTCGTCACGAACGGCCGCGGGGAGCTCATTGGGTCGTGTGAGCAGCAGCGGCCCACGCACAGCGCCCGCAAGGGCAGTACCGCCGAGCGCATCCGGCCAGTTGGCGCCCGTGGCGAGGACTGCGATGGAGGCCTTCTCGAAATCACGCGAGGCCTCAAGCGCGGTCTCGTACCTGTCGGCACCGGCCACGCGCACCAACTCGCGCTCCGGATCGTCACCGGGGATGACCGGGATGATGGGAATGGTGGGGGTATCCGATGGGCGTACGGTCACCTGCACCATCACAGCGCCAGATGCAGACGTGGACGTCTCCTCGGTCTCGGCGAATGGCTCTGTCAGGGCACCCTGCACGGACGTGATGTCCGGAAGGCGGAGCGCGGTCACCGCGGCGGAGCCGAGTGGCACAGGATCGGAGACAGCGATCCACGAACCGCGCTTGGGAAGCGCACCCAGCGCAGACGGCATCACAAGGCCGACGATCACAGCGACCGCCAGCCACAGTGAGAAGCGCGTGCTGCGGACGAACCGGGCCACCCGCCAACTCCTATCTGCAGATCGAACCGTTACGCGCCTCGCCTTGTACCACGCACACCGGCACACTGGTGCTGCGACGTTTGCGAGACGCCACGGCATGGCATGCGTCAAACACACATGCCGTCAGATGGTTTCATCGGCATGAATGGGCCGCGCGTTGAGCGTTGACGGAGCAGGGTGCTCCTGCAGACTCCTGTCTGCGGCATCCAGGCAGTTCACTGGATCGCCTGCACCACCGCATCCCGGATGGTCTGGGGCACCGCGCCGGTGCCGCCGAGGAAGCGCACCTCTGTGATGGACGCCTTCTGGGCGGTGAGCTCAGCGCGGACCTCGGCATTGAGCCCGGTGGGTGCCGCGAGCAGCATCACCGACCGGTCCGCGCCCTGCAGCGCTCCGCCCGCAAGCGCGTCGGGGAAGTCGGCTCCGGTGGCGACGGCCAGATGGTCCCAGGCAAGACCGGCCGAGGCCGCCCCGTAGCGGGCGACGGCAAGCGCGGTCGTGTAGCGGTCGCTTCCCGCCAGCCGGTCGACCCGCGTGTCGGTGAAGGCGGCCTCGAGCTTGCTCTCGAAGCTCGCCGGCACCACCCCGGTGCCGCCGAGGACCAGGACACGGCTGACGCCATCGGCCTCCATGGCCGCCACGAGCGCGTCGTGGGTGGACGTCTGTGGGGCGAGCAGGTAGATCGGCCAGCCCTTGGCGGCGGCCAGCGGCGATGCGCCGAGCGCGTCGGGGAAGCTCGCGCCGGTCGCCACGAACGCGGTGCCGTCGAAGGCGACGCCCATCTCGGCGATGGTGCGCTCGGCGATCTTCTCGGCGGTGGTGTAGCGGGTGGCGCCTGCGATGCGCTCGGCCGTGACGCCCGGAAGCGCGTCGAGCGCGGCGTACACGCCGGGGCTCACGGCCCCGTCACCACCGAGGACGATCACCTTCGTGGCGCCGAGGCGCGCGATCTCGGCCTTCACCGCATCAGGGAGCACATCGGTGTACGTGAGCAGGATGGGCGCGTCGAGCGCCCCCGCGAGCGCCGAGCCGCCGAGGGCGTCGGGGAACGAGAGCGCCGTTGCCACGACCACGTACTCCGAGCTCGAGAAGCCGAGCTTGGAGGCCTCCACCGCGGTCTCGATACGGGTCGTGCCGGCAACGGGGGTGATCTGCGTGCCGAGTACCGTGATCGTGACCGTCTGCAGGTCCGAGTAGACGCCCGTCGGCCCCTCAGCCTTGTACGTGAACGTATCGGTCCCGCTCCACCCCTTGTGAGGGTAGTACCTGAACGAGCCGTCCGGGAGAAGCACCAGCGCCCCGTTGCGGGTACTGGACTGCCACGATGCCCGCAATGGCAGCCCGTCGGGCTGTGAGTCGTTGGCGAGAACGCCCGGTGGATCAATGAGCAGCGGGGTGTCCACGCAGGTGACGTAGTAGTCGGCGACCGCAACGGGACCCGCAGAATCCGGTGTCGGCTCCGGCACCGGGGTAGCGTCGGGGATGGTCACGGGAGCGGTGAACACCGTGGGATCCCCGCTGAGCGCACAGAAGCTCGTACGGTACTTCACCGTCACCGGCGTGCGTGTGCCCTCGGCGTAGATTCCTCCCGAGAGGGTAACGTCGAACTGCTCGCCGGGACGGTAGTCACCGACGAAACCGATCGGCGAAGGACGGAAGATGAACGCGTTGCCCGTGTAGCCGTAGTTGGTGAACTCGGCATTGAAGTACTCAAGACCGAAGCTGGGGTCGCTGTCGGTCGCGTCGAACGTCCACGTCTGCCCATCCGAGACTCGCCGCAGCTGCACGGTGTGACCGGTCGTATCCCAGTCGTACCGAGCAGGGTTGAGCGTAATGGACCACGGGACCGATTGCGGAGCGTGCTCCACCGGGAAAAGGCCCGCTGACGGCCAGGCGATGAACGCGTAGTCCACAGAGCCGGCAGGCCGCGACCTATCAAAGGCGTAGGTGGTCATGGTCTGTGGATACGATGTTCCGGCAAAGCCCATCCCCGTGTAGAGCATCGACGGGTTCAGCAACCAGCGCCTGTGGCCGACGCGAGCGATGTTGCTCAGGTGCCCGTCGTAGAGACAGTCCTTCTGGAACGACTCGAGGTTGCCATACCCGTAGCCGATGTTGCTGCTGCTTGTTGACGCGTAGGCGCGCTGGTAGAAGTCATCCGGCATGTCCGCGGGTTGCGCGGGGGTGTGACTGTACTCCTTCTGCAGGAGCACCGCGCCGTACTGACCATCGAGGTTGCGCGAGTCGAGCAGCGTGACGTCCGTTGGCAGTCCGGCCAGGTAGCGACCGAAGTTCAGCATCCTGAGACCGTCGCCACGAAACGCCACCGTGGTCTCACCCGGGGCATACGGAGCCGTGGTGCTCGGCGTAGTGACGTACGGCGTTCCCGTGTAATCGGGCGTCATCTCCGCCCACGCCGCACGGATCTCCGCCTCGGTACGGGTGTAGGTGTCGACGACCCAGGTCGATGCGACAGCCTGGCCGAGAAGACGTGCCGGAGCGACAGAACTGGCTGCGGTGATGAGAAACGCAACGGCCACCGTGCCTGCGATCAGAGAAAGGAACGTGCGGCCGCAGCTCCAACGCCCTGGCTGGACCCTCATGCTCACGACCTCCCTGTCGCCATGTGTCACATAACGTGGTTATCGGCTCAGTGCGAACACGCTTGAGACAGAGGTCCGCAAGGCTCACCGAAGAACCCCACCGCGATTCCCACGTAGTCTTCGAATCGTGCCTCAATCAGTGCTGACAGACCCATCTCGGGCGCGATCTCCGCAGGCTCGATTCCAAGGAGCGTGACGGGGGGAATCGTGAGATCCAGCTCGCGGGCGAGATCGATCACCTTCATCAGGTCGCCTTCGTGTGTGGAGATACCGTCGAGCGTCTTGCGTGTGACCACATCATCCGGCGAGAAGAAGCGGGAATCGCCCGGCTCAAGCCCCATGCGCGCCGAGTCGACAATGAGGATGCCCTGGGTATCGTCATCGAAGTAGTGGAGCAGGTCGAGCAGGTTGCCGGGGAGTTCAATCGCCCGGAAGGTGCCGTCCAGCCCACGCGCTGACACGGCCTCGGCGATGCGCAGGCCGATCGAGTCATCCATCCCCATGTAGGTGCCTATGCCGATCAGGTAGCGCATGCGGCCTCCATGAAACCAGACGCCCGCCCGCACCTCACGCGCGGACGGGCGCCCGTTGAGTGTGTGTACAGCCTACCGGACGAAGGACACGTCCAGGTAGTGGGTGGAGCAAGAGATGCACGGGTCGTACGCGCGCACGAGCATGGAGAGCTTGAGCGCCATATCGTCCTCGGACGCGCCCGATTCAAGCAGCTGCGGTACGAGATCCTCGAAGTCGGCCTGGATGTTCCCGTGGTTCTGGTTGGTGGGGATGATGCAGTT
>CAZOSR010000059.1:0-9802 GCA_964582445.1 uncultured Coriobacteriaceae bacterium
CAGCCAGATGACGTCCTTGCTCATGTCCGAGATGTACATACGGCCCGTCGCTTCATCGGCCACGATGTGCCGGAGCGCCCCGCCCTCGGTGAACAGCGTGGTGACCTCGCCGGTCGTCAGGTCGATGCGCTCGAGGTCACCCGAGTCGAAGCCACCCACATAGAGCGACTTCCCATCGCCGGTGGCATACATGCCGCGGGGCGTGTTGGAGACGGGGATCCGCTTCACGAGCTCTCCTGTCTCCAGGTTGATGATCGAGACATCATCACCAGACCAGTTCGAGGCGTAGAGGGTCTTCTCGTCGGGGCTCAGCTCTACCCACTTGGTCCACGCGCTCTGGGTGTCGAATTCGCGGACCACCGTGCGGGTCTTCACGTCTATCTCAAAGCACTTGGCGGTCTCCATCTGGCTGGTGTACGCGAGTGTGCCCGCTTTGTTGAAGATGACCTCAACGGCACCGTGCTCACCGATGTCCACCCCGCCGAGGAGTTCCCCGGTGCGTGGGTTGAAGATCTGGATAGAGGGCGGTCCGTTCAGGATGCTCGTCCACGCCTCGCCGCCGTCATGGGTGACGGAGACTCCTTTGGGTGCGCCGAGTGTGGTGATGAGGCCGAGGCCATGCAGAACCTGACCTTCAGGATCGAGGTAGTACTCCAGGGTTGCCGAGGTGTCTATGCTCACATCACGGGTGAAGGTGTTGTAGCCGGGCAGTTCGATGGTGAGCGTGTAGACGCCGCTCGGCACCTCGGCGCTGCCGGGGCTCGAGCCCTGATACTCCGCTGAGCCAGCGCGTGTGAGCGTCACCGCTGCCCCCTCGGGGTGCGTGATGAGTGTGACTTGCTGGGGAATCGCGGTCAGCGTGTACTCGAGTGTGGTGCGCCGGCCCCGCTTGAGCGTGACCCCGGTGGTCACCGGCTCGTAGCCTGTGCGCTCGACCACCAGCGGGTAGACGCCGTGCTCGAGATCCTCGATCTCAAGGGTGCCTGTGCCTGCTACAGAGCCATCGAAGAGGATCATCGCGTCGTCTGGAACGACGGTGACCAGCACGCTGGAGGGCCGGGTGTAGAGGAAGATGCCGAGAGCGGTTGCCGCCAGCGCCGCCATCGCAGCAAAGGCGACCGTTCGTTTGCCGCGCGCAGAGAGGGGCCGCCTGCGGCCTCGGCCGCCGCGCTGGGCATGCGATCGACGGGGGAGGTACTGGTCCTTGCCACCCCGGCGGACAGGTCGCGCCACGTCACGTGCGGCACTGTCCGCCACTTTCCGGGCGGGCTCGATGGTGCCGTAGCGGCCGTGAAAGGTCTTTTTGGGGCCACGCTTGCGGCTCCGGTACGCTTCCATCGTCACGCTCCATCGGCGCCTTGTGGCGCACACAAAGGGCGGCCCCTGGAGGCCGCCCTTCGACACTACGGGCAACGGTGTTCTCTCATGCGGGCGCACCATCCGCCTGCATCTTACTTGAGTTCGAACACCACCGTCACATGTGCCGCGATGTCGAGTTGGCCGGGTTCGATGGTGAGGGCTCTCGCCGCGTCCGCCGCAAAGGCGTAGTTGGCGCCGCCGTAGATGGGGCCGCTCACGCCGGCTTCGCTCACGCTGATGATCTCGCCGAGGCTCTTGCCGGCCGCTTTGGCCATGACCTCTGCACGCGCGCGGGCATCGGCGATGGCGAGCTCGATGGCCTCGCTCCGGACCGCGTCGTCGTCATCGAGCATGAAGTTGGGGCCACCGATCTCATTGGCGCCCGCGTCGCTTGCGGCACCGATGACGGCGCCGATCTCATCGATGTCGCGGATCTTCACACGTACCTGGATGCTCGCGCGGTAGCCGGTGATCACGGTCTTGCCGCCCTCGTTTGTCTGATCGGGCCAAACGCTCACGTTGGCTGTCTGGATGTCCTCTGCTGTCACGCCAGCGCTCTTGACGGCCGCAGTGATCTTCTCGGCGGTCTCGTTGGCCTGAGCGAGCGCCTCCTTGGCGTCGGTGGTCACGACAGTCGTACCAAAGAACATCTCCGCCATGTCGGGTGCCGCAAGCGCCTCGCCCTGGCCGGATGAGGTGACCGTGTGAAGCGGTATGGTCCCCTCGGCGGACACCACCTTGGTGGTGCATCCGCTGAGTGCGAGCACGCCTGCGGCGAGTCCGATTGCGAGCACTGTTCTGGTGTTCATGGTGCCTCCTCGTGGGCGGTATGCATCCCGTGTGCGGCTGGGCCGCTCGGAAGTAAGACGGGTCTCAAGTCCGGATGGTTCGCGGTCTAGACACAGGAAAGCCCCGTACATCGTGTACGAGGCTTCCGGAGAGTCTGTGGTGCGCCCTGCAGGATTCGAACCTGCGACCTTCTGATTCGTAGTCAGACGCTCTATCCAGCTGAGCTAAGGGCGCGTATGTGCGCGAGGCTAGAGTATCCTGCACGCTCGCACACGAGATGTCAAATGGCGGAGAGTGAGGGATTCGAACCCTCGAAGGGGCTATTAGCCCCTTACTCGCTTAGCAGGCGAGCGCCTTCAGCCGACTCGGCCAACTCTCCGCTTGAGAGAAGCGCCGCCCATTGTAGCAGGGAGCGGCAGGTGCGTCACCGGTACGGTGACTGGCGGAGGGGGTGGGATTCGAACCCACGAACCCTTGCGGGTCAACGGTTTTCAAGACCGTCGCATTCAACCACTCTGCCACCCCTCCGCGCAGGTGGATTATAGCCCGACGGCATCAGTACACAAGCGCGTAGGATGTCATGAGTGGCAGGAGTGAGCGGCTCGGTCTGGTATACCTCTGGAGAGGGCCGGAAGTCGGGGCCATGATCGAGGAGAAGGGGATCGGGCGCGTTTCTGATGCAGACCGAGCAGTGTGATGTCGTCAAGAAGGACCGGGTCGACTTCGTTAAGAACACATTCGAGGCAATCAAAGCCCGAGCGCACTATCTCCGCAACTGGCATCTCTTCTACAAGTGGTCGATCGCGGCCGGGCTGGTCGGCGTACTGGGTGGAATGGGCGCGCTTCTCTTCAGCGTCACTCTCGACACGATAACGCCGTTCTTCGACTCGGTGGCTGCCGCACTTCCTGACCCGCGCCTGATCGCGATCATCCCGGCCCTTGGCGGTCTGCTCGTGGGGCTCATCCGCTACAGCTGGATGCCCGAGGCGTTCTGCAGCCCGTGTGCTACCGACGCGATGATCGACATCATCCACGAGGACGGCGGACGCTCCAAGTTCAAGGTCCCGTTCGTGACGATCCTGACGGCGTCGATCACCCTCGCCTCCGGCGGGAGTGCGGGTCGTGAGTGTCCGACGGCGCTTATCGGCACCGGTTTCGGCTCGATCGGGTCGACGATCATCGAGAAGTTGCGGCTCGACAAGCTGCTGCACTTCTCGTTCACCAAAGATGACGTTCGCGTGCTTGCGGTGTGTGGAGCGGCTGCCGGCATCGGTGCGGTCTTCAGAGCTCCGATAGGGAGCGCGCTGTTCGTCACGAGCGTCTTGTACATCTACGGCATGGAGTACGAGCTCGTTCTGCCGTCGATGATCTCCTCGGCCACGAGCTACCTGCTCTTCTCGGTCTTCTACGGTTTTGAGCCGCTGTTCCATGCGCCGTTCATCTGGGCATTCAATGTGTTCGACCTGAGCGTCGTGCTGCTGATAGGCGTGTTGGCCAGCGTGGTCGGCATCCTGTACCTGAAGGTCTTCTACGGCATCTTCAGGCGCTTCAGGACCCTGGCCATCCCCGACTGGATCAAGCCGGCGCTCGGCGGTCTTCTGATGGGTATCCTCGTTCTGTTCGTTCCGAGGGTCTGGGGAATGGGATACGGCACCATCCAGGACATCATCGACCTCAAGCTCGCCCTGCCCATGCTTCTGCTCCTGGTGATCGCCAAGATCCTGGCGAGCTCGCTTTCGATCGGTTCTGGCGGTGCGGGCGGCGTGATCGCGCCCTCATTGTTCATCGGTGCTGCACTGGGCGGCGCCGTTGGCGCTGTCGCCACCCAGCTCTTCCCGGGCTTCGAGGCCCACCCCACGCTCTACGTGATCGCCGGCATGGGCGCTCTCTATGCGTCGGTAGGGAAGGTGCCGCTCTCCACGGCCATCCTCCTGTGTGAGACCACGCGGAACTACACGATGATCATCCCGCTCATCGTGGCCACTACAGCGGGCTTCCTGGCATCCGGCACCAGCACGATCTACGAGAGCCAGCATGCCGATGCAACCCGTGAGACCGCCGACATACTCCGCCGCGTGCCGGTGGAGCGGGTCATGGCGAAAGAGCCGTTCGTGCTTCGCGAAGATACCAGCGCACAGGACGTGTTGCGTGCCGTAGGGACGTCGGGGCACCACGGGTTCCCGGTCGTCGATGCCGAGGAACATCTGGTGGGCGTGGTGAGCTGGACCGATGCACGTGCGCTTCCGTATGAGGAGCGCGCCACGACGCCGGTGTCGCAGATCATGACCCGGGAGCTGATCTGGTTGCGACCGACCGATAGCACGCGTACCGCGCTCGACATGATCGAGCACAACAAGATCGGGCGCGTGATCATTGCCGATCCCGAAGGCAAGGAGGTCCTCGGTGTCGTCACGCGGGCCGATCTGATCAACGCGTACTCGGAGTGGATAAGCGCGACCTGACGCGCACGGCGATCGTGTGAGGACGGCGGCGAGCCTTAGTCGTCGTCTATCCCTGGACCACCCGGCATCGGCACGATGAGCACCGGTATGTCGAGCGCGTCGAGCACACGGTGCTGCGTGCTCCGGAGCGGCGAGAGCCCCGGGCCGGTACGCGAACCCCGCAGCGGTGCGCCCATGGCCACCAAATCGGCACCATACTCCTCGGCGAGCGCTGCCACTCCGCGGTCGAGCGTACGCGCGGTGCGCACCGTGGTCTCCACCGAATACCCGCGGGCACTGACGGCCTCGGCGAGCTTGACCAGATGCGCCTCTGCGCTCGCAAGTGCGTTGAGCGAGCGCCGGGCACGCTCGAGCGGCATGATGTGCGCGATCACGATCGTGGGACGGCAGTCGGCGTCACACCCTGCGGCTTCGATGGTGTTCAGCAGCCGTTCGGCCGGGAGCGCTGCGCTGACCGGCATCAGGAAGACGCGGGAGTCGCACGACGGTCCAGTCCCATCGGCAGCATGTGGGGCTTCCTCGATCGTGCACGACACCGCGCGCTTGGTGAGCACCGGGCCGATCACCTCAAAGAACACGATCGCGGCGAGAATGACTGCGTTCACAGTGGCGCCAGCCTCAGGGAACGTCTGTGCAGCGGCCAGACCGAGACCGACCGCCACACCCGCCTGTGGCAGCATGCCCAGTCCGATCCAGGCGGACTGGCGAGCGTCGTAACGGGCCGCCAGTCCTCCCGCGAAGCCCGCAAGGAACTTGCCCGCGCTCCGAGCGGCGATGTACGCCACCGCAAGGCCACCGGCTGCGAGTACCGCAGCGAGCTCGAGGTGGGCGCCTGCAAGCGTGAAGAAGATGATGTAGACCGGATACTCGACCGTTCTCAGCGAGCGGAACACGCGCTCACGATCACCGCGTCGCTCCTCGACCGTTGCGGCGAACACGCCGGCGGTCAGTGCCGCGAGCAGGCTTGAGAAGCCGAGCGCCTCTGCGGATGCCACCACAAGCAGCACGGTGACGAGGCCGAGCGCAAGCAGTTCGCCATCCCTGAACACGCGCTTCAACAGTTGCGCGAGAGCGAGTCCGCCCAGGGCGCCGATGATGAGCCCTCCTCCGACCTGACCCGCCGTATCGAGCAATGCTTCGCCGACCGTGGCGTGGATCTTGAGCGAGAGCATCAGGAACGGCGCGACCATCGAGTACGCAACGACGGTGAAGACGGAGTCGAGGGCGGATGCACCGAGCATGGTGTTGCAGGCGCGGCTACTGGCACCGAGTTCGGATATGACCGCCATGATGGTAGCCGGTGCACCGGAGATCGCGATAATGGCGAGCAGCCAGATCGTCACCGGGTCCTCCGGGCGGATCACCCACATCGCCAGGGCGACCAGCACGCCCGGAAGGAGGATGTTAAGGGCGGATGCGAGCCAGAACGACCCGTCGTGGCGCTGCAGCATCTTGCGGGTGAGCTGCTCGCCGATGAGGAACACGATGACCCCGAGCGCGAGCGGTTCGGCAAAGGCGATTGTGTGCATGAGGTCGATCGACAGCAGGCCGAGTCCGTGCGGTCCTGCGACGATCCCCACCAGCAGGAAGCCGGTCACTGACGGCAGGTGGATGCGGGTCGTGACACGTGCCCCGAGGTAGCCCAGAGCGATGAGCGATCCCACGATGACGAGGTCGAGCCAGACGGTCTCAGACATGAATGCCTCCGGTCCGGTCTTCGGCGGTCAGTTCCCAGGGTACCGCACCTGCGCATGCCGGGGCAGCGATGCTCGGTTTGAGCAATCCGTTACCTTCTGGTAAACTACGACGGCTGTCCCGTGGGACGGCGGCGCTGCCCGGGTAGAGCGTGCGACTCCCGTTCGTTCCCCGGCGTGGTACCCCAGCGAGGACCGTTGCCGACCGGGCGCGGACCGCCTCGCGCCAGACCTTTGCCGCTCGCGCGGAAGCTGCGAGCCGGCGCCCTTAGAAACGAACGACAACCGGATACGTACGCCACGCGACCTGGCAGCAGGCACGCGAGCAGTGCTTTTCATCAGACGCACCGTCAAGCGCCGACTCACGTCCCGCCGCCCGTGGCACGCAGGGAGGTGTCTATTTGAGCGCAGTCGAAGTCAAGAACGTCTATAAGGTGTTCGGTGCCAAGGCCGATACCGCGGTGGAGATGCTCAAGGCTGGTAAGACCCGTGAAGAAGTGGCCGAGGCCACGAACACGGTGCCCGCCGTGATCGACGCATCATTCGAGATCGAACGCGGCGAGATATTCGTTGTCATGGGCCTCTCAGGCTCGGGCAAGTCGACTCTCGTCCGCTGCTTGAATCTCATGCATCCGCCCACCAGCGGCACGGTGAGCATCGATGGCAGAGACCTCGTCTCGCTCTCACCTGCAGAGCTTCGAACTGTTCGTGCCGAGAAGATAAGCATGGTCTTCCAGCACTTCGGTCTCTTCCCGCATCGCACGGTGCTCGACAACGCGGCGTGGGGTCTTGAGGTCCGCAAGGTGCCAGAGGCCGAACGCCGCGAGCACGCGGCCACGGCGCTCGGGCTGGTCGGGCTTGCTGGCTGGGAGGACTCCTACCCGGGCGAGCTTTCCGGCGGCATGCAGCAGCGTGTCGGCCTTGCGCGCGCCCTTGCGACCGATGCCGACGTACTTCTGATGGACGAGGCGTTCTCGGCACTCGATCCGCTCATCCGAAGCGAGATGCAGG
Organism: uncultured Coriobacteriaceae bacterium; assembly: GCA_964582445.1. Classification (GTDB taxonomy): domain Bacteria; phylum Actinomycetota; class Coriobacteriia; order Anaerosomatales; family Anaerosomataceae; genus Anaerosoma. The sequence goes on from CAZOSR010000059.1 coordinate 7,316, forward strand.
AGCAGCTCGTCAGCCTGCAGCAAGACCTGCACAAGACCATCATCTTCATCACGCACGACCTGAACGAGGCCATGTTCCTCGGCGACCGGATCGCCATCATGAAGGACGGCAGGATCGTTCAGATCGGTACCACCGAGGAGATCCTGCAGGCGCCCGCGGATGACTACGTCCGCTCGTTCGTGCAGGACGTGGACCGCTCACGCGTACTCACCGCTTCGGCCGTCATGGAGGAGCCGGTTGCCAAGATCCTCCGCCGCGAAGGCCCATCCGCCGCGCTCCGCGAGATGCGACTGCGCCAGACCGCAGGCGTGCTCGTCGTTGATGAGCGTAAGCGCCTTGTGGGCGCTGCGACCGACGAGGACGTCATCCGCATGATCCGCTCGGGCGAGAAGAAGCTCGAGCACCTGATCACGGCTGACGAGGTGGCCCAGGTGGAGCCCGACACCCCGCTTGTGGACTGCCTCGTCCCGTCGGCGGAGAGCCGACTGCCGCTTGCAGTGGTCGACAAGGACGGGAAGCTCCTCGGGGTCATCCCGCGCGTGACACTGCTGAACGCGCTCGGCGGCAACGATGCGAACGGAGCGACGGAGGAGTCTGCGCTGGAGCCCACTGTTGGAGAAGCCACGGCCGAAGGAGAGGTGGTGTCGTGATGGATCCCACCACGTATCGCCTCCCGGTGGGCGACTGGATCGACGTCGGTGTCGACTGGATGACGGACAACCTCGAGTGGCTCTTCGACGCCATCTCGGCGTTTCTCAAGACGCTGATCGATGGCCTCGAGACGGGCCTGCTGTTCCCGACCGCTCTCGTATTCATCGTCCTGGTCGCCGCACTCGCGTACTTCGCCAAAGGCTGGAAGTTCGCACTGTTCACTGCGGCATCATTCGTGATCATGGCGATGATGGGATTGTGGGCCGAGGCGATGTCCACACTGTCGCTTGTGCTCGTGGCGAGTTCTGTCGCCATCTTGATCGGCGTGCCGCTGGGCATCGTCGCCGCGCGCAGCGAGCGCTTCAGCTCGATGCTGCGTCCGGTGCTCGACCTCATGCAGACGATGCCGTCGCTCGTCTATCTCATCCCGGCCATCGTGTTCTTCGGCATCGGCAAGGTGCCGGGGGCCGTGGCGACCGTGGTGTTCGCACTGCCACCGGCCGCCCGCCTGACCGAGCTTGGTCTGCGGCAGGTAGATGCCGAGGTGGTAGAGGCAGGTGAGGCTTTCGGTGCATCGCCGATGAAGATCCTCACCCGCGTACAGGTCCCTCTCGCCCTGCCGACGATCATGGCGGGCGTCAACCAGGTCATCATGCTCGCGCTGTCGATGGTGGTCATCGCCGGCATGGTGGGCGCAGGCGGGCTCGGCGCCGTGGTCTTCCGCGGTGTGACCCGTCTCGATGTGGGGCTCGGCTTCGAAGGAGGCCTGAGCGTCGTGATCATGGCGGTCTTCCTGGACCGGATCACGGCAGCGTTCGGTGATCGCGCATCCAAGCGGGTGTCGCACTGATCGTCGCGCGCAGGACTGTCAGCAACCAGGAAGGAGTACGTGTATGTCAGGAACGTTGAAGAGGCGCGGGCGCCTCATGGCCGCCCTTGTGCTTGCGCTGATGCTTGCGCTCACCGGCATGTTCGCCGGCGGGTGCACGAGCGACACCACAGATGCCGATAGTGGCGATGCTGTGGACAGCGATGCTGCCAACGGCGAGGACACGGTGGCCGGTGGCACCATCAAGATCGGCTGGATGCCGTGGGACGAGGACATCGCGGCCACGTACCTGTGGGAGCGCATCCTCACCGACGAAGGCTATGACGTCGAACTCACGCAGCTCGACGTGGCGCCGGTATTCGAGGGTGTGGCGTCCGGTGATCTCGACCTGTTCCTCGACGCGTGGCTTCCGTCCACGCACGAAGACTACTGGGCCGAGTACGGCGATCGGCTCGAGGATCTCGCTGTGTGGTACGACAACGGTCTGCTCACCTGGGCCGTGCCGGAGTACATGGACATCGACAGCATCGAAGACCTGGCCGGCATGGAGGGCGAGCTCGATGGTCGCATCGTCGGCATCGAGCCTGGTGCAGGTCTGACGCGCCTCTCGCGTGAGTCCGTGCTGCCCGACTACGGTCTGGATGGCTTCGAACTGATCGAGGGCTCGACGCCGGCGATGCTCGCCGAGCTTGAGCGCGCGGTCAAAGACGAGGCGCCGATCGTCGTGACCCTGTGGCGTCCGCACTGGGCGTACAGCGTCTTCCCGATCAAGGACCTCGCCGACCCCAAGGGTTCGCTGGGTGAGGCTGAGGAGATCCACGCCATCGCTCGCGATGGCTTCTCCGCCGACTTCCCCGAGGTCGCCGAGTGGATCGGCGCGTTCGAGATGAACGACGACCAGCTCGCCGGGCTCGAGGACCTCGTCCTCAATGAGTACGGTGCTGGCCAGGAGGCCGCTGCCGTCGAGGAGTGGCTGAGCGACGCCGACAACCGTGCGCTCGTGGATG
>CAZOSR010000060.1:0-7043 GCA_964582445.1 uncultured Coriobacteriaceae bacterium
ATGTCGCCGACGGCATCGATACGGGCACGCGCCCGGCCAACGGGCTCTACGACCAGGGCGACGGCACCGTGATCGCACTCGGCACACTCGAGTGGGTCGACCTTGAGGGCGGCTTCTATGCGCTCACCGGCAGCCCTGAAGGTGAGGGCAACATCGTCGTCATCGCCAACGCCGGTGAGTTCGCCGATCAGCTTGAGGCCCTCACCGGCAGCGATGTCATCGTGACCGGGACTGTGGTCGAAGGCGTTTCGATCCGGATGGCCGGTCCTGAGGTCGCTATCGACTCGATCGGGGACATCGGCGCAGCGGGAGCAGCCGAGTAGAGAGCGCATCCATGCCGCGATAAAGGAGGGCCCGGGCGAGATACCCGGGCCCGCTGCACTCGCAAGGCACTCCTGCTATCCGATTCCCGCGTGGTAGCTCTGGAGCGACCGGGCCTCTCCCGCCGACTCGCGGTGCGCGCGGATGCCCTGTGCCGCCGCCAGCGCAGCCGACGTGGTGGTGATGTATGGCACGCGGTGCTTGATCGCCGACTTACGGATGTAGCTGTCATCGAACTCGCTGCTCTTGCCCGCAGGTGTGTTCACCAGCAACTGCACTTCGCCGTTGGTGATGGCGTCATCGATGTTGGGACGGCCCTCGTGCAGTTTCAACACGGATGTCGCCTCGATACCATGCCCGGCAAGGAACGCTGCCGTGCCACTCGTCGCCATGATCCGGAAGCCGAGGCTCGCAAACTCGCGCGCAGCCGGCAGGATGCGCTCGCGGTCTCGCTCGGCCACCGTGATGAGCACACAACCTCCGTCGGGCAGACGCGTACCGGTCGCCTCCTGCGCCTTGTAGAAGGCCAGCCCGTAGCTGTCGGCCAGGCCAAGCACCTCGCCGGTGGAGCGCATCTCGGGACCGAGCAGCGGATCCACCTCGGGGAACATGTTGAACGGGAACACCGACTCCTTCACACCGAAGTGCGGGATGGGTTTGCGCTCCAATGCGAGGTCGGCGAGCTTCTCACCCATCATCACCCGAGTGGCAAGCCGTGCCATCTGGATGTCCGCAACCTTCGACACCAGCGGGACCGTCCGTGAAGCGCGCGGATTCGCCTCGAGCACGTAGACCACGCCATCGGAGATCGCGTACTGCATGTTCATGAGACCCACCACGCCGAGTTCGATGGCGATACGGCGCGTGTAATCGTCGATGGTGGCGAGGTGTTCCTCGGAGATGATGACCGGCGGGATCACGCACGCGGAGTCGCCCGAATGGATGCCCGCGTACTCGATGTGCTGCATCACGGCAGGCACGAATGCGTCGGTGCCGTCGGCAATGGCATCGGCCTCGCACTCGATGGCGTTCTCAAGGAAGCGGTCGATCAGCAGCGGGCGCTCCGGCGTGACGTCGTGCGCCGCCGCAACGTACCGGCGCAGCATCTCCTCGTCGTGCACCACCTCCATGCCCCGTCCGCCGAGCACGTAGCTCGGCCGCACCATGAGCGGGTAGCCGATGCGCCGCGCGATCCACAGCGCCTCCTCGAGTGTGGAGGCCATGCCTGACTCGGGCATCGGGATGCCCAGGCGCTCCATGATCTCGCGGAAACGGTCGCGGTCCTCGGCAAGGTCGATCGTCTCGGGCGAGGTGCCCACGATCGGCACGCCTGCCTCCTCGAGCGCACGCGCAATGTTGAGCGGCGTCTGCCCGCCGAACTGGCAGATGACGCCATCGGGGCGCTCCTTCTCGAAGATCCCGAGCACGTCTTCCACGGTGAGCGGCTCGAAGTAGAGCTTGTCCGAGGTGTCGTAGTCAGTGGAAACGGTCTCGGGATTGCAGTTGACCATGATGGTCTCGTAGCCAAGATCGCGGAGCGCGAACGCGGCGTGCACGCAGCAGTAGTCGAACTCGATGCCCTGGCCGATGCGATTGGGACCGCCGCCGAGCACCATGATCTTCTTGCTGTCGCTGACCGCCACCGTGTCGATGCCGTTGTAGCTCGAGTAGTAGTACGCCGCATCCTCAACGCCCGAGACCGGCACGGGCTCGTAGGCGTGCATCAGGCCGAGCGCGATCCTCCGCTCGCGGGTCTCCCGCTCGGACATGCCGAGGAGCTTCGCCAGGTATGCGTCAGCGAAACCATCACGCTTGGCGCGCACGAGAAGCTCGTCGGGGAGCCTCTCTCCTGCCTTGGCGCCCGCTCCCGCTGCACCGCCATCCGCTGCGTAGGCGAGCAGCTCCTCCTCGAGTGCCACCAGCTCGGCCATCTGCTCGATGAACCAACGCTTGATGTGTGTCTTTCGCACGAGTTCGTCGATATCGGCACCCTTGCGAAGCGCCTCGTACGTGATCCACTGGCGCTCGCTGGTGGGCTCGGCAAGCGCCGCCATGAGCTCGTCGAGCGTGCGGGCGTTGAAGTCCTTCGCGAAGCCGAGGCCCATGCGGCCGTTCTCCAGCGAGCGGATCGCCTTCTGGAACGCCTCCTTGTAGGTCTTGCCGATGGACATGACCTCACCCACGGCGCGCATCTGCGTGCCGAGCTTGTCCACCGCACCCGGGAACTTCTCGAACGCCCAGCGCGCGAACTTCACCACCACGTAGTCACCGCTCGGCGTGTACTTCTCAAGCGTTCCGTCGCGCCAGTACGGTATCTCCGGCATGGTGAGACCGCTCGCAAGCCGGCTCGAAACAAGAGCTATCGGAAAGCCGGTGGCCTTGCTCGCGAGCGCGCTCGACCGGCTTGTCCGAGGGTTGATCTCGATGACGACGATCCGGCCGCTCACCGGATCGTGCGCGAACTGCACGTTCGTGCCACCGATGACCTCGATCGCCTCCACGATGCGGTACGCCTGGTCCTGAAGGCGGTCCATCAGCTCCTGCGAGATGGTCATCATCGGTGCCGTGCAGTAGCTGTCCCCGGTATGCACTCCCATGGCGTCGACGTTCTCAATGAAGCAGACGGTGATCATGTTGCCGTCCGCGTCACGGACGACCTCTAGCTCGAGCTCCTCCCACCCGAGCACCGACTCCTCCACGAGCACCTGACCGACCATGGAAGCCTGCAGACCGCGCGCGACGATCACGCGCAGCTCCTCCACGTTGTACACGATGCCACCACCGGTCCCGCCCATCGTGAACGCGGGCCTGATGACCACCGGGTAGCCGAAGTCCGCCGCCACCCGCTCCGCATCCTCCAGCCCCTCGACCGTCACGCCGCGCGCGGTCTCTATCCCCAGGCGCTCCATCGTCTTCTGGAACTCGAGCCGGTCCTCTCCGCGCTCGATCGCCTCCGGGCTCACGCCGATGATGCGCACGCCGTACTTCTCCAGAATGCCGCGACGCCAGAGCTCGAGCGAGAGGTTCAACCCGGTCTGTCCACCCAGATTCGGCAGGAGAGCATCAGGTCGCGAGACAGCTATGATGCGCTCCAGAGTCTCGATGTTGAGCGGCTCGATGTACGTCTCATCCGCCATCACCGGGTCGGTCATGATCGTTGCGGGGTTGGAGTTCACGAGGACGATCTTGTAGCCGAGCGCGCGGAGCGCCTTGCATGCCTGGGTGCCCGAGTAATCGAACTCGCACGCCTGGCCGATGATGATCGGCCCCGAGCCGATGATCATGACCTTGTGGATGTCGTCGCGCCTGGGCATGTGGTCCCCTTCCACGTTAGAGCAGCACCGGGATGCCCCGGTCTGCGAGATACTCCTTGACCTGGCCGACCGTGAACGTGCGGAAGTGGAACACCGAGGCCGCCAGCAGTGCGGCCGCGTGGCCCTTCTTCACGCCCTCGTAGAAGTGCTCGAGCTCACCCGCCCCACCGGATGCGATGACCGGAAGGTCGATCGCATCGGCGATCTCCCGCGTGAACTCAAGATCGTAACCGGCGAGCGTGCCGTCGCCGTCCATGCTGGTGGGGAGCAGCGTACCCGCACCAAGCTCCTCGCAGCGCGTGGCCCACTCCACGCAGTCGATACCGGTGCCCTTCTGCCCACCGCTCACCACGACCTCGAAGCCCGAGGGCAGCTCCTTGTTGCCGCGTCCATCGATCGCCACCACGATGCGTTCCGAGCCCCAGCGCTCGGCCGCTTCGGTGATCAGATCGGGGCGTGCAACAGCAGCGCTGTTCATGGACACCCTGGCAACGCCTGCCTCAAACAGCGCGTCGATGTCGGAGAGCTCGTTCACTCCGCCGCCCACAGTGAGCGGGATGTCGCCGAGCGCAGCGGCCACGTCGCGCGCCCACTGGATACGCGTCTTCCGGCCTTCCACGGTCGCGGCGATATCGAGCATGGCCACCTCGTCGGCACCGGTCTCGCGGTAGTACGCCGCGTTCTCGACCGGATCACCCGCATCTCGCAGGTCGACGAAGTTCACGCCCTTCACGACGCGGCCATCTTTCATGTCCAGGCATGGAATGATGCGGACCGGCTGCACGGAAGACCCCCTCTGGACGCGTGCGGTTGTGCGCATTCTACCCCACGGGGGATTCGTTCTGGTTGATATCCTGGACCGGAATTCGCGGTATCACCCGCACGTGCGCGAATCGGGCCTGCGATGCGCACCGGCTCCTCGTCTACAGCAGACCCATGCTCTCGGCCGTACTGCGCGTCCAGGTATCGACGGCGGCGTAGTCCCGGAAGTCGCCCTCGGGCGCCTTCATCGCCTTCATGATGAGCCGCTCTGGCAACGAGAACGCCTTGGGATCGTACATCCCCGCAAAGAGCCCCACGTCCACGGGCTCGATCCCGGTCTCGGACACGAGCGGGTCGGTGTAGGCACGCACCTCATCGGCCTTCTCGGGATCGGTGGCCATGGTCAGGCACGCCGTGAAGAACGCCACCGGCTTCTCGCGCAGAACAGCCGCGTTGGCCACCAGCCACTGCTTGACCGGAGCGTGCCACATGCCGGCTCTCACGCCGCTGCCGACGATGATCGCGTCGTACTCCGACGGGTCCGCATGGTCTTGTGCGGGCTTCACCTCGGCGATGACGCCGGCTTCTGAGAGCGTCGCGCCGATCCGCTCAGCTATGCCCTTGGTGCAGCCCGACTTCGTTCCGTACACGACCAGCACCGTGCTCATGCGAGTACTCCTTCGCTTGAAGATCTGCGGACCTTCGAAGGGTATACCCGACGAGCGGTCGGAAGAAGCAGTCAGGCGGTAACCATCTCGTACTCGGACTCGGTATCCCAGGCCTCGGGCGGCGGCTCGGCCTCCATTCGGTGGAAGCGATGGCGGAACCACAGAACGGAGATGACGCCGGTGAGCGCATTGCCGGTGAAGGCCGCCCACCACACGCCATTGAGGCCGAGGTATGCGGACCCTACATACGCAAGCGGTACGTACAGGACGAACATGCGCACCACCGAAAGGATCATCGACTTGACCGCGTGATGGAGCGCATTGAACGCGTTCAGGGTGGTCACCAGAATGCCGAGTAGCGCGTAGCTGGGGAAGACGATCCCCATGTACGCCATGACCACGGTGATGACAGCCGGCTCATCGTTGAAGATGCCTGCAGCCGGACGACCCACGACCAGCGAGAGCAACCACACGAACGCACCCCACACTGCCGTCATCACAAGCGCGGTCTTGACCGCGCGACTGACGCGAGCCTTCTTCCCGGCACCCCAGTTCTGCCCCACGAACGGCACAAGCGCCGCGCCTATTGCATTGATGACCATGACGGCGAACGACTCGAGCCGTGTTGCCACACCGAAGCCTGCGACGGCGGCAACACCGTACGAAGCCACGATCGCCGTGATCACGGCAGTAGAGACCGGTGCGATCAGCTGAGTGACCGCCGCCGGCAGGCCGACCTTCAGGACCCTCCGCCACGCCGTGAGTACCTCGGCAAGGGTCATCTTGACGCGAACAAGGATGCCGCGGCGGTTCAGGACCAGGAGCGCAACGGTCATCGCACACGTCTGTGAGAGGACGGTTGCGATGGCCGCGCCACGGAGCCCGAAACCCGGCACAGGCCCCCACCCGAAGATGAACAGCGGATCGAGCAGCGCGTTTATGCCGAGAACCGTCAGCATGATCTTCGCTGGTGTCTTGGTATCCCCGGTCGCGCGAAGGCTGCTGTTGCCATTCTGCGGGATGACCACGAACGGCAGGCCGAGGAACCACACCGACATGTACTGGATGACATACTCCAGCACGTCCCCCTCAGCGCCCAGCGTCGAGAAGAGAAGACGGCCCCCCAGGAGTCCCGCAATCGCCATCGTGGTCGACACAGTGATCCCGAGCAAGACCGAACTGAGCGCGAGACGTCGTACGCCTTCGGTGTCCCGTCGGCCGATCGCCCGGGATACCACCGCGGTGGTACCCACGCCAATGCCAAGGCTGATGGAGTTCACAGCCATGACTACGGGAAGGGTGAATCCCATAGCCGCGAGTTGTTCGGTGCCAAGCCGCCCTACGTAGAAGGTGTCGACGATGTTGAACCCGACCATCGCGAACATCGCGACGACCATCGGCGCGCTCAGACGAACGAGCGTGCGTGCGACCGGCCCTTCGATAAGACGTGCTTCTTGTTGCATGAATCGAGTCCTTGGCCCGGGAATGCGGGCATCGTTATGGCGACTGCTGCGCGTGCCGGCAGACGGTTCAGGTCATCGGTGTCGAAGGCTTGTAGCGCTCGATGAACGCACCGCGCCACTGCTTGGTGCGGGTACCGATATGCTCGACGATCCCCACTCGCGGATTCATCGGAATCTCAAGCACGACGTCATCCCGGCGCGGGTGATTGGGGTCGTAAATATACACGAGTGCCCGACTCTCCTGGAAATCGGCCCCATACGCAAGCACCTGGTGGTTGCGCGCCAGTTGCGTAAGCCCTATACCGCTCACCAGCCCCAGCGGTACGGGCAGACCAGCGCGCAGCATGTCGAAGACCGTGAGCAACTCCTGACGGGTCGCCACACTGATGCCCCGCGCATCCGTGGACGGCAGGTACGTGAAGCGCGCGAATCGCCACATGTTCTCTCCGAGCGCGACCACAACGCTATCGACCTGGCGCTTCCAGATGGCCCGCGCGAGGGGATGCGCATGCGCC
>CAZOSR010000060.1:7053-9797 GCA_964582445.1 uncultured Coriobacteriaceae bacterium
CCTGTGGCAGGTGATAGCCAGCCAGGAACGAGTCCAACGCGGCGAACACCATTCCACCGCACCTGCCACGTGACGGAACCACGCCAAGGAGCAGATCATGCCAGGTGTTGGCGAAGCCAAAGCCGTGACGTGACGGGCGAAAGCCGGTGTCGAGCTCCATTGACGGTCCTCACGATAGAGTGCTGCCGAACGCGTACGATGATACCGCCCGACACTGACAGGGGACACGGGCTGCTACAGAGCGAACTCCCCGCGCGCCACTACGCGCGCCGAGCCGCCGACCTCCACCCGCGTAACCATGTTCGCGTCCCCTTCGGCACGTGCGTAGAGCGTGCTCGGGCGGTTCACCTCGGCACCCTGGGAGATGGTGATCTCATCGCCCCACCCGATCAGGCCGTGTCGTGCGAGGTGCACGGCAAGCGGTCCGGCAGCGGAGCCGGTGGCTGGATCCTCAACCACGCCAAGCTCAGGAGCGAACATGCGCGCTTTCACGCGCGTACCGTCAACCGCAAAGACGCTCACGCCGGTGGGACCCACCAGGCTGCCGAGTGCGGCGATGTCCGGCACAAGCGCCGCCACCTCGGCCTCGGTCCCGAGCATCACGTAGAGGTGCGGCGTGCCGTTGTCGTAACGCTCCACCGGGAGCAGGGAGTCCGAGACGCCGAGAGCGACGAAGAGTGGCGCGGTCTCCGCGTAGGACTCGATCGTGGGGATCGGCTGATCCATCCGCCCGAAGACGATCTCGGCACCCTCGCGGTCAAGTGCCACAGGCACCGTGCCACGCGCTGTCTCCAGCTTGATGATGGTCTTCTGCAGCGGCCCCCCGAGCACGAAGGCGGTGCCGAGGGTGGGGTGGCCCGCAAAGGGCAGTTCGCGCACGGGCGTGAATATGCGCATGCGAACATCTCCATCGGCCTCCGGAGGCAGCACGAACGTCGTCTCGGAGAAGTGCAGCTCACGCGCGAGCATGAGCATCTCGTCGTCGGACAGACCCGTCGCGTTGGTGAACACGCCGAGCTGGTTGCCGGCAAACGGGGTGTCGGTGAACACGTCAACGATGACGAAGCGGTACGTGCGGGGCATGTGCTACTCCTTGGCCGGGTACTACACCTCGTAGTCGACGGCGGCGCGGGACTCCCGCATCTCGCCGATGAGCTTGGCGACCTTCACGTGCTCGGGATGCGCCTGGTAGGCGTGCAAGCCCTCGCGGTCGTCGAATTCCGAGTAGATGACGATATCCCACGGGTCGTGGTCCACGCCGGCGTCGAGACCGACCTCGAGGCGCCGGACGCTCGGGACCGACTCGCGGAGCGACTCGATCGCCGTCTTGGCGCGTGTCAGGTTCTCCGCCTTGGTGGCGCCCAGCGCCTCGTCTTTGAACCGCCACGCCACGATGTGCTTGATCATCAGATCCCCTTTCACCGCTCCCGCCGAGCGTATACCGCATCGCGCACATCGTCACCCTCGCGTTACCGGATGCGGGAGTACACTGTCGTGGCCCGTCCCTGAAACCGGAAGGACCTCCGCGTGAAACCCGCTATCGTTGAAGCCTGGACCGCCGGCCTGTTCCGCAAGCGCAACTGGCTGCCCAACATGGCGGCCGGCGTCGTCGTCGGTGTGGTGGCGATACCCCTCGCGATGGCATTCGCGATCGCTGCGGGCGCCAAACCGGAGCAGGGACTCTACACCGCCATCATCGCGGGGCTCGCCGTCACGCTCTTCGGCGGGAGCCGCGTCCAGATCGCCGGACCCACGGGCGCGTTTGCTGTGCTGCTCGCCGGGGTCACCGCTCGCTACGGCATCGGCGGACTTCAGGCCGTCACGATGATCGCGGGAACGATCCTCGTCATCTTCGGGCTGGCGAAGCTTGGCAGCGTCATCAAGTACATCCCCGAGTCGGTGATCCTCGGCTTCACTGCTGGCATCGCTGTCGTCATCTGGGTCGGCCAGTGGCCGAACTTCTTCGGACTGCCCGCCACCACAAGCGAACACTTCGGAAGCAAGCTTGTTGAGATGGCGCGGTCATTTCCCGCTCTCGACCTCACCACCACGCTCCTCGGTATCGCCAGCGTTGTGGTCATCGTGCTCTGGCCAAGGGTGCCGCTGCTCGGTAAGGTTCCCGGCCCGCTCGTGGCGCTCATCGGCGGCACGGTGTTCGTGGCGGTGGCACAGCCCGTGGGCGTCGCCACCATCGGCTCCACGTTCGGCGGACTGCCAGGCGGGCTCCCCTCCCTCGCGCTGCCCGAAATCGCCTGGAGCGAGTTGCCCGACCTCGTCCGCCCCGCGTTTGCGATTGCGCTTCTTGGCGCCATCGAGTCGCTGCTCTCGGCCACCGTTGCGGACGGCATGACCGGCACCAAACACGACTCGAACCAGGAGCTTCTCGGCCAGGGGGCCGCCAACATCGCGGCGTCGTTCTTTGGCGGATTCGCCGCCACCGGAGCCATCGCACGGACGGCCACCAACATCCGGCACGGCGGCAACAGCCCCATCGCCGGGATATTCCACGTGCTCACGGTGGTGTTGGTAGTGGTTGCCCTCGCACCACTCGCCACCAACGTGCCCCTCGCCACACTGGCGGCGATCCTGTTCGTGGTCGCGTTCAACATGAGTGAGATCGGCCGCATCGTGCGCATCGCGAAGCGGGCACCGCGCTCGGACGTGGCGGTCATGCTCATCACGCTCGCGCTCACCGTGTTCGCTGACCTCGTGGTGGCTGTCGAAGTCGGCGTCATCCTCGCGCT
>CAZOSR010000061.1:0-9786 GCA_964582445.1 uncultured Coriobacteriaceae bacterium
CGCACCGGTCTCACGTCGGTCGTCACCGGCCTGCTCTTCGCACTGACCGTGTTCTTCACTCCGGTCATTGCCATGATCGGTGGCTCGACCTCCATAACCGCTGGTGCGCTCATCGTGGTCGGCTTCCTGATGATGACCAACATCAAGGAGATCCCCTGGACCGACTTCGAGAACGCTTTCCCGGCCTTCCTCGTGATCGTTGGGATTCCGCTCACCTACAACATCAGCTACGGCATCGGCCTTGGGTTCATCAGCTACGTCCTGATCAAGCTCCTCAACAGGAAGCCCAGTGAGATCCACTGGCTGATGTACGTTGTGAGCGCGGCGTTCGTCGTGGCGTTCGTCCTGCCCAGCATCCAGGCAGCGATCGGCTAGGAGGCATTCGTGGCACAGCGCACCATTCAAACTGACGAGAAGCTTCCTGTACTGCAGGCCATCCCGCTTGCACTCCAGCACCTCATGGCCATGTTCGGCGCGACGGTGCTTGTCCCGATCCTGACCGGCCTGGATCCATCGCTCGCGATCATGACATCTGGAGCCGGAACGATCCTGTACCTGATCCTCACCAAGAACAAGATTCCGAGTTACCTCGGATCATCGTTCGCCTTCATCGGACCGATTGCCGCGGTTGCCGCAACCAAGGGGATCCCCGCGGCCCTCGGCGGACTGGTCGTGGGCGGTTTGCTCTATGTCGTTGTCGCACTGATCATCAAGGCGGTGGGCAGCGCATGGCTCAATCGCGTGCTTCCGCCGGCGCTGGTGGGCGCAGTCGTCATCGTCATTGGTCTCGGTCTTGCCGGAACGGCCGTGAACATGGCCCTCAAGGCCGGCGGTGACACCTTCGACATCAAGTTCCTCCTGGTGGCGCTCGTCACCCTCGGCGCCGCAGTCGTCTTCTCGAGCTACTTCAAGGGTTTTCTGTCCACGATCCCTGTCCTGCTTGGAATCGTCGTCGGCTACATCTTCGCGGCGTTTATGGGCATGGTCGACTTCCAGCCGGTGCTAGACGCCGCGTGGGTTGGACTACCCACGCTCGTCTTCCCCGAGTTCGATCTCGGCGCGATCCTGATCATCGCACCGGTCGCACTCGTGGTGATCATCGAGCACATCGGTCACCTGCTCGTCGTCCAGGAGATTGTGGGCAAGGACTTCACGCCACTGCTGCCCGAGTCGCTCGCCGGTGACGGTCTGGCAACGGCGCTCTCGGCCATGGTCGGTGGGTCGCCGTCCACTACCTACGCCGAGAACATCGGTGTGATGGCAGTTACGAAGGTCTACGCGACGCAGATCTTCTGGTATGCCGGTGCATTCGCGTTCGTGATCGGTGGCTTCGTGCCCAAGCTCAAGTTCCTCATCCAGTCGATCCCGGTACCCGTCATGGGTGGCATCTCACTGCTGCTCTTCGGACTCATCGCCTCATCCGGTCTCCGGATGCTGGTCGAGAGCGGCATCGACTACAGCCACAGCAGGAACCTCATCCTCTCCAGTGTCGTGCTCGTCATCGGCATCGGGATGGAGACCACTGGCGCGACCATCCCACTCGGCGACTATGTCCTGCCAGGGATGGCAACGGCCACGTTCGTCGGCGTCCTGCTCAACCTCGTTCTGCCAAAGGAGTCAAAGGGCCTCGCGGTCGACTCACCGGACTTCTCCGCTGAGTGGCAGGAAGAGGCCGCCGAGGCATAACAGCTTCGCAGGGAAGGGGAGGGTCCTTTCCTCACCGTAGCCCCGGGGCCACAAGGAAGTACCCCGGGGCTACGTATTGCCTTTTGCTCCTCCATTTGTGATAATGCGCACATCATTCCGACAAAGAGTGTCTCAAACACCGTAGAGACGGTCGGCGGGGGAGCCGCACGCGCGCATTGACGACCCGGGTCCGTTGAGGCTGGGACTCGGCCGCTGCGTCTGATTCAAGACCGCTCCGTTCACGTAGGAACCGATTCGGCCGCTCGGGGGAGCCATGCGCGTGATCCGTCTGCTCGTGCAAGTAATCGTCGCCGTCGCGGGGTGGGTGATCTTCGGGTGGCTATGGTGGCGTGCGCTCGAGTACGGACCGACCCCGACACACCTCCGCGGCACCGTGATCGTGCTGCTCATCGACCTGGTAATCGTTGTTGTCACAGTCATGTGGATCGTCTGGAACAAAGACATCTACCGCAGGAAGGGACCCCGGACTACCGTGCCTCCGGTGGAGTTCGCCTATGCCGTCGATGCACTCGGCACGCCGGTTGACATCCGAGTGCCGCTGGGCCAGGGGGAGAGATTCATCGTCATCGACAAGAGCGCTGAGCAGGGTGAGCCCATCAAGTCCTTCACGAGCGCCTCGGCTTTGGCCACGCCAGCAGACGAGGCCTGATGCTTGACGTCATCCAGTACATCGCTGAGAGTCCCGTCTACGACGTGATGATGGTCTTCTTCGCGTTCTATCCGTTGTTCACGGCCATCATGTGGGCCGTGACGGCCACCATTTGTGCAGTACGGCGGGAGAGGACGGCTAAGCTTGACTTCTACGAGCTCGCTGATGACGCCGTGCTCCCGCGGGTGAGCGTCGTCATCCCGGCTCACTGCGAGGGCAAGATCATCGCCAACACTCTTGAGAAGATCCTCGAACTCGACTATCCGAACTTTCAAGTCGTGGTCATAAGTGATGGCTCCGATGATGATACGGTGGAGAAGGCGCAAGCGTTCCTAGCAGATGAACGCGTGACGGTGATCGACAAGCGCGTGAACGAGGGCAAAGCGATGGCCATCAACGATGCGCTGGCCGTCACCACAGGAGAACTCATTCTGGTCATGGACGCCGATGCGTACCCCGAATCGGATGCGCTGCGATGGATGGTGCCGCACTTCCTGAGGAATCCGCGGCTCGCTGTTGTCACAGGCAACCCGCGCGTCCGCAACACCGACAGGCTGCTCGCGAAGATCCAGGCGGTCGAGTTCTCGTCCATCATCTCGCTGCTGAAGCGCGCACAGGTAGTGTGGGGCCGTGTCATGACGGTGTCCGGCGTAATGGCGCTGTACAGGAAGACCGCCCTGCAGGATGTGGGCCTGTTCGTGCACGACTGCGCCACTGAGGACATAGCCACGTCCTGGGAGTTCCAGCGCAAGTTCTACGATATCCGCTACGAGCCCCACGCCATGGCGCGGATGCAGGTTCCGCCGGGGCTGCGCTCGTTGTGGAACCAGCGTCTACGCTGGGCGCGTGGACTCGCTCAAGTCCTCAGACGCAACATCGACATCTGGAAGAGCTGGAAGAACCGGCGACTGTATCCTGTCTACCTCGAGGCTGTGCTCTCGATCACCTGGGCGTACTGTTTCGTGATACTCACCGCCATGTGGATCATCAGCTGGACCCTCGGCGCACCGCTCCTCGGCGCAACACCGATCCCAAGCTGGTGGGGCATGTTGATCGGCACCGCGGCGCTGATCCAACTCCTCGTCGGCGTCCTCATGGATCGCAGGTACGACCCGTCGGTCACCAAGTACTACCTGTGGGCCGCGCTATACCCGCTGATCTACTGGATCCAGATGTCGCTCATCACGGTGATCGCCACGCCCTCAGGTCTTCTGCGACCCAAGGGACCCGGCACCTGGCGCACACCTCGAACGGCCGAGTAACCTCCACCCAGGCCTGCACAGGTTCGTGCGGTCCACATAGTGTACGCCCGATAATGTATCTTATGACGTTATTATGGATTGGCCCCATGGCCGCCCTCAGGTGGGGCTGTCCCCCGGGAAGTAACGCTCCTCGAAATCGGACTTAGTCAGTTCGGCCAGCTCGGCCTGTCGCTCCTCAGCCCATGCGGTAGCTTCTGAATGATCGTCGAATGAGGCGATCACCACAGTGTGCTCCTCGTTGTCCAGCGCGACGGCTTCGACGTTGACTGCACGCTGCTCGATCGGCGTCTCAGCCGGTGGACGCCTGTACAGAACGTCGTCACGCCACTCGAGATCGAGGTCGTCGGTCGTGTCGATCGCTATCACCCGCACGCGATAGAAGTCCCCCGCGCTTCCGATCATCTTCACGCGTCACCCCTCCTAGGGTGTCACCAGCTCGCTGAAACTGCCGCCCGCAGCGACCCATCCCTCAACGCCCGCTTCATCGCGAACCTGATACCACCCGTTTGCGGACCCCACGTACGCCAAGATGGTGCCTCCGGGGAGCTTCCTGATCACCTCAGAGTCGATGGACGCGGCTGTCCGGAGATTCAGGCCGTCTGCCTTCACCCGAACGTATGGTGCATCGGTCGTCACCGGTGACGGCGTCACCTCCGTGCTCGGAACCTCGGGAGTCTCCGCTGGCTCGACCGTCTCTGTCGTCTCCCCCTGCGGCGCGATGCGATCCGACTCGAACTGGAACTCGCTCCACAGTGAGAGGATCACCGTCACAACTGCGATGAGCGCGATCCATGGAACCACGATACGTACTGCCCGCAGCAGCAATGGCTGCTCAGGTTCGTGGTAGAGCTCGGCGTACGGATCACGGGGCGCCAGGACCGGCTGCTCCTCATTGACCGTTCCGGGTTCGCGGTCTGCACTCATATGTACAACCCTCCGCCATACACAGATGGGTCAGTCACCTTGTACACCCCTGCAACCCTCTGGGCCTCCTCCAGTGCATCGGAGAGATACCTGCGTGTGGATGCCAGGTCGAAGGTCATCAGGGCGTCGAGCACTGGCTCCCCCTCCCCTTCTCCCAGCGCGGCGGACTGCGCGGCGAGTTCCCCTGCAGCGGCGCACAGGAGGTCAGCCAGCTTCCACAACGCCTTGGGCAGAGCGATGTCCTTCAGTTCGGCATGCTCGATCTGCATGCGTTCTGATATCTCGCTGAGTGTCTGGCGCTCCTCTGAGTCGGATGCCGTGAACGCAATCACCTGGCCCACGTCACCTGATGCGACAGCACGAACCACGGATTCTACCGTCTTGAGGGCTGAGGTTATGGCCTCACGGTGGCTCGTCAGTGTTATGGCATACCGCCCGACCTGCCTGCGCCATGCGATACGAGCCGCCACGACCGTACCTGCGATCAGAGCTGCTGCCACAGCACCTATGAGGATGTAGGGCACGTACTCCTGCACGTCAGGCACTCCTTTGCGACGTGATCTCAGAGCTCCGCGCGGTTGTCCACGACGTGGCGGGCCTTGCCCACAGTCCGCTCTATGGTACCAGGCTCCACCAGCGTGATCTTCGCCTGCAAGCCCACCACAGAGGCGATCTTGTCAGAAACCCGCCGATTGAACGCTACCATATCGCGCATCACGTCGGAGAAGATGGCCGGTGATACCTCGATCCGCACTTCGAAGGTGTCCATGGCCCCCTCGCGATCCACGACGATCAGGTAGTGCGGCTCCACACCCTCGACCGCGAGCAACGCGTCCTCGATCTGACTGGGGAAGACATTCACGCCGCGAATGATGAGCATGTCATCGGTGCGCTTGCGAACCTTCCGCATACGGGCGGTGGTACGCCCGCACTCGCAGACCGCAGTCTCGATGCTGGTGAGGTCGTGCGTGCGATACCGCAACACCGGGAAGGCTTCCTTGGTAAGAGTGGTGATGATGAGCTCCCCTTCCCCACCCTCGGGCACAGGCTCTCCGGTCACCGGATCGACGAGTTCGAACAGGAAGTGGTCCTCGGCCATATGGAGACCACACTGGTGCTCGCACTCGCCGCTCACGCCTGGACCCATTACTTCCGAGAGGCCGTAGTTGTCCGTAGCCAGTATGCCGAGCCTGTGCTCGATCTCCTCGCGCATTCCCTCACCCGATGGTTCACCCCCGAACAGTCCAAGCCTCAAGGGCAGTGAGTGAAGGTCTACTCCCGTACTCTCGGCCACCTCGGCAAGATACAGCGCGTAGCTTGGCGTGCCCACGATGACCGTGGTGCCGAAGTCCTGCATCATCATCAACTGCCGCTCCGTGTTACCGGAGCCGGCCGGGAAGACGGTGGCGCCCACGCGCTCGATACCGTAGTGCATCCCCCATCCGCCGGTGAACATCCCATACAGGAAGAGCATCTGCACACGATCGTGAGCAGTCACGCCAGCCGCCGATGCGATCCTGGCGGTCAGCTCTGTCCAGGTGTTCAGGTCGCCCTTCGTGTAGCCGACGACGATCGGCTTGCCGGTCGTGCCGGACGAGGAATGGACCCGCACCACGTGTTCGAGATCGACAGCGAACATTCCGAACGGATACGTATCGCGCAAGGCGGTCTTATCCGTGAACGGCAGCTGGCGCACATCTTCAAGAGAGCGGATGTCACGGGGCTTCACTCCGCGGGCATCGAGCTCCCTGCGGTAGTACGGCACGCGCTCGTACACCCACGCAACCGTCGACTGCAGCCGCCGCAACTGCAGTTCCGCGAGTTGCGTACGGGGCATGCTCTCGTATTCGGCATTCCAGATGGGCATACGTGTCTCACTCCCTCATCTCGGGTAGCCCGCCCAGGTACGCGTGACGTACCTGCTCGTCCTCTCTCAGCTCGTCAGCCGGACCCTCGACTGCGATCCTGCCACCACGCATCACGTACCCGCGATCGGCATGTCTCAAGGCCAGATGCGCATCCTGCTCCACCAGCAAGATCGAGAGTCCGCTGGCTCGCAGAGTGTCGAGCGCTTCGAAGATCGACCCGATCACCTTGGGCGCAAGGCCCAGGGATGGCTCATCGAGGAGCAGCACGTCAGGCCTGCTCATCAGCGCCCGTGCGATCGCGAGCATCTGCTGTTCGCCACCAGAGAGCGTCGCCGCCACCTGAACGGCACGCTCGGCGAGCACCGGGAACAGAGCGCGAACCCGCTCGAGGTCGTCTGCGATGCCGGAATCGCGTCGTGGCCGGCTGTGTGCGCCGATGAGAAGGTTCTCGTCCACGGTGAGCGGACCGAACAGCATGCGTCCCTCGGGTACGAGCGCGAGCCGCTGGCGCACGATCCGCTCAGGCGGCATACCGCCGATCGACACCCCTCCGAGCACGACCGCGCCTGCGGTGGGTCGCAGGATGCCGGCCACGGTCTTGAGCAGCGTGGACTTGCCTGCGCCGTTGGACCCTATCAGCGTGACCATCTCACCGGGGTGCACCTGCACGTTCACGTCATGGAGAACGTCGACACGTCCGTAACCGGAACACAGGTGCTCGATCCTCAGCTCAGCACCCAACGTCGGCACACTCCTCCCCGAGATACGCTTCGATCACCGCAGCATCCTTCTGGATGAGCAGCGGTGGACCCTCGGCGATCTTGGCACCCCTGTCGAGGACGACGATCTCCTCGGCTACCTCCATGACGAGACCCATGTCGTGCTCGACGATCACGAGCGTCACGCCCTCATCGCGGATGCGGTAGAGAGCGTCGATAAGCGTGCGCGTCTCCGCTCCATTCAGCCCTGCGGCCGGCTCATCCAGCAGCAGGAGCTGCGGACCCGTTGCCAGGGCGCGGGCGATCTCGAGCAGGCGCCTGATCCCGTGAGGCATGTCACGTGCGGGCGCGTCCTCGTATCCATCCGCCCCGACGAGCCGCAACAGACGTCTGGCGCGTTCGGCGGCATCGTCCTCTCCCGACGCAAGCCCCAGCCGAAGGGCGGCCCGAACGAAGCCGCCCGGGGCCCCTAGGTCACACGCGATTCGCACGTTATCCAGCGCGGATAGATCCTCGAAGAGCTCGGTGTTCTGGAAGGTCCGCGCCAGACCAGCCCTGACTATCGCGTCAGGGCGCCGTCCGGTCAGCTCTGCCCCGCCGAACAGCACGCTGCCGGCGTCCGGGTTGTCGAAACCGGTGATGAGGTTGAAGAGCGTGCTCTTGCCCGCTCCATTGGGGCCTATGACAGCCTTGATCGAGCCCTCATGCACGTCGAACGAAACGCTATCGACCGCGGTCAGACCACCGAATCTCCGTGTGAGTTCGCGCACCGCCAGTAAGCTCACGGGCGCACCTCCTCGACTGCCCTGCTGAACCGCAGTCGTCTAAGAAGTCCCCCGATGCCCGCAGGCGCGAGGATGACGACCGCTATCATGGCGATTCCGTAGATATCGGCCTCCCAGTCCTGCAGGACGGCGATCGTGTCCTTCGTGAGTCCGGGGATCAGCGCATCGGCGTATGGCAACAGCGTCAGGGCCACCGCGGCAACGATGGGTCCCGCCAGCGATCCGGCGCCACCCACGACGACGATCGCAACGTAGATGACTGATTGCTCGAGTCCGAACGTCCCCGGCGATATGAACCCCACGCTGTGGGCATAGAGCGCACCGGCAAGTCCCGCCAGCCCCGCCGAAAGCGCAAATGTTCGGATCTTCAGCGCAATCGTATCGATTCCGCACGCGAGGGCGCCGTTCTCTGTGGCGCTCAGCGCTCGCATCGCTCGTCCGGGGCGGCTGCGCAGGATGTTGGTGACCACGAGCACTGCGCACAGCGCAACACCCCAGACGAGCAGGTAGACGGCTACGGGACTATCGAGACTCAACGTCGCGACCCGTGGATACGGAATACCACCAAGACCGTCGCTCCCGCCGGTCACAGCACGCGTCTCCCGGAACGCCACATACATGATCTCGTTGAACCCGAGCGTGGCCATTGCCAGGTAGTGACCGCGTAGCCTGAGGGCAGGCAGTGCCAAGACCAGGCCTCCTGCGGCGGCCAGCATGGTACCCGCCGCTACCCCTACGAGCCATGGAAGCCCCGCCTGCATCACGCAGTATGCCGACGTGTACGCACCAATGCCTACGAACGCAGCGTGGCCCATCGATATCTGGCCGGCGTGACCGAACAGGAGCGCCAGCCCCGCGATCACAATCACGTTCACGCCAACATACACGAGTACCTTCAGCAGATAGCGATCAGGACTCACCAGCGGCACGCTCGCGACGATCACCGCAGCGAGCGCGATCGGCACGTACGTAGCAAGGGAGCCCTTTGATCGCCTCATCGGCTCACACCTTGTCCCTGCGTGCAGTGCCGAACAACCCGTGTGGGCGTACGAACAAGACCACAAGCAGCACTGCGAGCGATATGGCGTCTTTGTAGGTCGAGGAAATGAACGCGACCGACAGGCTCTCGAGCAGCCCAAGGACCAGGCCGCCGATCACAGAGGCAACAGGATTGCCGAGGCCGCCCAGTATCGCCGCGGCAAAGCCCTTCACGCCGATTGCCGCACCGGCATCCCACGAGGTCTGCGTCAGGGGCGCGACTGCGAAACCAGCCAGCGCGCCAAGCGCGGCGGCGATGCCGAAACTCACCATCACGACCCGCGCGGTGTCGATACCCATCAGACGGGCAGCATCGTGACTGATCGAGCACGCTCGCATCGCCCGTCCGAGACGGGTCTGCTTGTACAGCCACCATAGAACCACGACGGCAACAGCTGTCAGGCCCCATACCCACAGCGCCTGGCGTTCGATTGCGGCGCCTCCAACCACGAGAGACGGACCCGGTGTGAATTCGGCGAGGGTCAGTTCGTCCGGCCCGAACAGATGGCGTGCCAGCGACTTGATCACCATCGAGCCACCGATCGTGATGATCACCAGCACCAGCGGGCTTGCCGAGCGTCGCGGCCTCAGAGCCACCCGCTCGAATCCGATGCCGAGCGCAGCGGTACCCGCAACGGCCACGACTCCTGCAAGCGGCAACGGCAGACCTGACGCGTAAGACCATGCGGCCAACATGCCGCCAAGCATGAAGAACTCACCCTGGGCGAAGTTGATGATCCCGGTTGACCCGTACACCACCGTGAAGCCAAGCGCGACCAGCGCGTAGATGGAGCCGCTCTTCAGCCCCGCTATGACGTACTGGAGGAACTCGGC
>CAZOSR010000062.1:0-5618 GCA_964582445.1 uncultured Coriobacteriaceae bacterium
AAGGATGTCCCGGCCCAACCATCACCCTCCCACGACCAGATGACGAAGCGCCCCCGGTCCGGCGAGCCGGAGCCTGCGGCCGGATTGGCCTGCGTGTCGAAGTACCCGAGCCCCGGCGTCTCTCCCATGAGAAGCTGGCAGGGAAAGTTCTTGGCCAGCCCCGGCGAGCTTTGCGACGCGCGCCCATCCCACACGCGAGTGATCGCGCCATCGCTCGCGTCGACGGTGGCCACGTGCAGCTGCTGACCGCCGTCCACAGAAGCGTCATGCCGCCACACGACGGTCGCGTTGCCACCCGCCGAGACGATCGAAGCGTCGGCCTTCGTGCCGCGGAGCGCTGCCGGTCCCAGAGCGCCATCCCATGCCGCCGTGATGTCGGTGGCATCGACACCGGCCACCCTAAGCTCCCTGCTCTCGCCGGTCGTCCGATGCTTGTAGACCACGAGGATGCTGTCCGTCTCGGCATCGAATGAGGCGTCGCAACACAGGTCGCCACGTCCCGAGAGTGCCGTTACGGCCTCCTGCCGGGCGATACGAAGTCCGTCGGTGGTGTCCACCTCCGTCACTATGATCCTCGCAGGTCCGCCGCTCTCTTGTGGCGGGTCGAAGCCGCCTGCTGCGACGACGTAGACGGCGCCCTCGGTGCCGATGACCACCGGGTCGGCCATGCTCTTGCCGATGTGCAACGCCTGTCCGGCGCGCATCGTGGCGGGATCGAGCAGCCGCAGGGTGGTGCCAGCGTTCGTCACGGTCACGAGCGCCAGCCGGTCCCCCGCCATGGCGGCGTCCATCGCGACCACCTTGCCGTCACCGGACGGGACATCCACGACGCCGACCTGCAACTCCGGCTGCGTGACCAGCATCCCGGCCGCATCGTAGCGCTCCCAGTTGAGCTTGCGGTCTTCGGATACGTGGAGCAGCAGGTACGCCCCATCCTGTGGCACGACGGCGAAGTCGTTGCCCGCTGCGTTGTTCCAGTGCTTGTACACCTGGAATCCGCCGGCGGTGGCAAAACCGGTCTCGTCCCAGGTGCGGTAGCCCACGGGAAGCACCTGCAGCGTCGCCGTGTCGGCGCCAGCCTCCGTGAGCGTCACCTCGATGTCGGCGATCGCATCGGACGTGATGTCCACCTGTACCGTGGTGCGCTCACAAAGCGTGATCTCGCTGGGGCGCTCCGAGCTGAAGACGATGCGAGCCGAGTGATCAGTTGACTCGACGAGTTCGGCGGTATGGCTCTCACCGTCGAACGCGAACCCCTGTGGCACGCCGATGCGGCACTCAAGGACCTGTGCCCCCTCAGGAGTCTCCGTGTCACCGCCTCGGTGCCGGTCTCCACGCCACAGCAACACGCCCCCGATCGCGAGCGCTGCCACAACAACAGCGACCGCCGAGACGATAAGCCACCGCCTCATGACGCCCCCTCCCGCTGGTCGACCCTCCTCGAACCAGCTCCGCCCCTATGCTGCCACTCGCTGGAGCTCATGCGCAATGGCAAGACGGACTTGGGCAGCATGGTGCGTTATCGAGGGCAAGGAGGCACTGAGTGACCGCCTCGATGAGAACGAGGGCGAGGTTCCGATCGTTGACGCTATCCGCCGAGGTATGCGCGCTTGAGCTCGGGATTCTCCAGCAACTCGGCAGCGGTGCCCTCGGTGAACAGCCGTCCTCCCTGCAGCACGTACCCGCGATCGGCGATCGAGAGCGCAGCGTTGGCGTTCTGCTCCACCACGAACACAGCTACTCCTTGCTCGTTCACCTGTTGAATGAGCTCGAAGTTCTGGTCCACGAGCGCCGGAGAGAGTCCCATCGAGGGCTCGTCCATGCAGATGAGTTTGGGCCGGCTCATCAGAGCGCGGCCAAAAGCCACCATCTGCTGCTCGCCGCCTGAGAGCGTTCCCGCCCGCTGCTTGCTGCGCTCGGCGAGCTTGGGAAAGAACCGGTACACGCGCTCGAGGTCCTCCGCGATCGCAGCGCTGTCGGTTCGCGTGTACGCGCCCATCTCAAGGTTCTCGAGTACCGTGAGATTGGGGAACAGACGCCGGTTCTCCGGCACGGTCGCGATGCCGCGCTTGATGCGCTCGGCGGTGCGCAGACCGTTGATGACCTCGCCCTCCCACAGCACCTCGCCTTTGGTCGGCTTCACGATGCCGAGGATGGTCTTCATCGTTGTTGACTTGCCCGACGCGTTCCCGCCGAGCAGACACACGATCTCACCCGGGTAAACCTTGTAGTCCACGCCCTTGAGTATCTGGATACGTCCGTAGTAGGTCTGGACGTTCCGGAACTCAAGCAGTGGCGTCCGCTGCTCGCTTGCCAAGATAGGCCTCCACAACCTGCGGGTCGTTCGCAACCTGATCGTACGTGCCCTCGGCGATCTTCACGCCGTGGTCCATGGCGATGACGCGATCCGAGACGCCCTCCACCACATGCATGTCGTGCTCGATCATGAGGATGGTGTAGCCCTTCTCGCGAAGCATCCTGATCTGCTCCATCACCTCATGCGATTCGGCGGGATTCATGCCCGCCACCGGCTCGTCCAGCAACAGCAACACCGGATCGGAGGCGAGCGCACGGGCGATCTCCAACCGGCGACGGTTGGCGTAACTGAGCGAGTACGCCGGCTGATGCTGGCGCGGGCCCGAGAAGCGACCCGGGAACATCCCGAGGATCTCCTGGGCTTTGTCGTACATTGCCTTCTCCTCGCGGCGCACGCTCGGCAAGCGAAGCATCGAGGCCACGGGTCCCGCGCTCGTGACCGAGTGCATGCCCACGAGCACGTTCTCAAGCACGGTCATGTTCGTGAAGAGCCGTAGCGACTGGAACGTACGTGAGATGCCCTTGTCGTGCACGAGGTCGGGCCGCAACCCCGCCACACTCTCATCTCTGAGCAGGATGTCACCCGAATCAGGCTCGTACAGCCCGCTGATCAGATTGAACGTGGTCGTCTTGCCTGAGCCGTTGGGGCCGATGATCGAGACGATCTCGTTCTCACCTACCGCGAACGAGAGGCCGTCGACCGCCTTAAGACCGCCGAAGCTCATCGAGACATCCTGGAGTTCGAGAATCGCGCCCACCTGCTACACCTCCAGGTCCTTCTGTCCTTCTTCGAGATCGAAGAGGGACTGGCGGGTCATCTCAAGCTCGCGCGGATCGACCTCGTGCGCCTCGCGCCTGAAGACCTTATCGGGCAGCAACCCTTCAGGACGGAAGATCACCATCACCACGATGAGGATGCCGTAAATCAGCATCCGGTAGACCTCGAAGTCGCTTCGCGCTGCACCCGCCGCCTCTCGGATGAGCTGTGGGAGCGCCTGAAGCACGATGGCGCCGAGGATGACACCGGGAATCGAGCCCATGCCGCCGAGTACCACCATGCAGACCACGATGACCGACTGCATGAACAGGAACGACTCGGGGCTGATCACGTTGGAGTAGTACGCGAAGAGCGAGCCAGCGAATCCGGCGATGCCCGCGGAGAGCACGACGGAGAGCATCTTCGCGCGGACAGCGGTGATGCCCGACGAGATGGCGGCCAACTCGTCCTCGCGCAGCGCGTTCCATGCTCGGCCGATGCGCGAATTCTTCAGGTTGGTGAGCAGCACGGCAAGCAGGACCACACAAACGAGCACGAGATAGTAGTACTCGATCGGCTTGTCGATGATGAACCATGCCTGGATACCCTCGAGCGCCGGCTTCGCATCTGCCGACAACCTCGGCGAGTAGATCCCGGTGACGCCGTTGGGCCCGTTGGTGAGCGGCACCAGGTTGATGATCGTCAGACGGACGATCTCGCCGAACGCGAGCGTCACGATCGCAAGGTAGTCACCTCGCAGCCTGAGCGTGGGAAGGCTGATGAGGAACCCCGCGACCATCGCCACCAGCGTGCTCACAACGAGCACAGCCAGGAACGGCCAGCGTATCTCGAACTTCGGCGAGGAGAGCAGTGCCGTGGTGTATGAGCCGAAGGCGAAGAACGCGATGTAGCCCAAGTTGAGCAGTCCCGTCTCGCCCATGACGATGTTGAGGCCGAGTGAAAGCAGAACGAAGATGAGTGAGACCACGCCCACGCGCAGCCACGCGGTCTCGACCACGCCCACCAGATTCAGCAGCGGGAAGCCCGCCCCGATGGCGATGGAGATGGCCCACCATGCCCAGCGCGGCACCCGCGCCAACACATCCTGGAATCGGCTGAGCGCGGTCCGGCGTACCGGTGTCGTCTGAGTCGCACTCATGGCTACACCTTCTCCGTGACGGCTTCGCCGAGGATGCCCGACGGACGGAACATCAGGATCACCATCAGCACCGCGAAGGCGATGACCGGCTGCCAGCGCGTGTCGATCCGCGTGTTCGCGTTGGCGAACATCACCGCCGCGATCACGGCCAGGAACACGTTGCCGGCCATCAAACGCACCCCGTGGGCAGCGGAGACCGACAGCAGCGCGTCGGTCCGTTCGGCCATGAGCGTCTTGATGCCGTGATACGGGGCGAGCCGGTAGACGTTCATGATGCCGCGCTCGTACTCGGGAGTGCGACGCTCATCGGCGATGTGCGCAAGACGCCGCTTAGGCGCCTTCACCATCTGGACATACAGCCCGAGCGCAAGGCCAGCGAGCACGAACCATGCGAGGAACCCGAGGTCCACGCTCACGCCGTACGTCTCGGTCATGCCGAGCACGATCGCGCCAACCACAGCGCCGGGGATGTTGCCGATACCGCCAAGCACTGCGGATGTGAATGCCTTGAGGCCGTACAGGAAACCGGCATCGTACTTGAGCGAGCCGTAGTACATGATCACGAGCAGACCGCCGATGCCCGCCAGCGCAGAACCCACCAGGAACGTGAAGGCGATCGTGCGATTGGTGTCGATCCCCATCATCTCGGCGGCTTCCATGTCCTGCGAAGTGGCGCGCATGGCCTTGCCGATGCGCGTCGACTTCACGAGGTACGTGAGTCCGAGCATGAGCGCCGCCGACACTGCGATGATCACGAGCGCGAGCACACGGATGTTCACCCCGAACAGGCTCACTGATGCCGAGCTCATCGCAAGCGTCGGGATCGTCACCGGCTTTGGCCCGAACACGATGATGATGAGCTGCTGCAAGACGATCGAGACGCCGATCGCAGAGAGCAGCGGGATGATGCGCGACCTGCCACGAAGCGGGCGGTACGCGATGCGCTCTATGAGGAAACCGAGCGCCATCGGGGCAAGTACCGCAGCGAGGAGCGCAAGCGCCACCCCACCCGCCACGAGTATCCCGGGTAAGTTCTGGTCGATGCCAAGGGCTAGCAGCGTGAATGCCGCCACGTAGCCGCCAACGGTGAATACCTCACCGTGCGCGAAGTTGATGAACTTGAGTACGCCATAGACCATCGTGTAGCCGAGTGCGATGAGGGCGTAGATCATGCCCACAGTCAGACCACCGACGGTGACGCTCATGATGTGATCGAAACTCAACTGCCACTCCCCACCGGATGCACCGCATCCGATCATCCGCTCCGTGCATTCTGCACCATATGCGCGCTCGGCGCACCCTTGCCAGGACGTGAGCCTGCCGAACGCAACCGACGCGCGGGGGGGGCGGGGGGCCCACCCCCCCCCCCCCCGTCACGGGGAGGGA
>CAZOSR010000062.1:5628-9725 GCA_964582445.1 uncultured Coriobacteriaceae bacterium
ACGCGCGGGGGGCGCGGAATCTCATCCCGCGCCCCCCGGTTCAGTCTGCAGTACTCCTGAAGGTGCTACTGGGCCGAAACCCAGGCACCGTCCTTCACCACGTAGCGAGGCACGTTGGCCGGTGTGAGGCCCTCGACCACGATGTCACCCTTGGCGACGGCGCCCGCGCTCTCGGTGGCGAAACCGAACGTGCCGGTCACACCCTCATACGAGAGATTCTGCAGTGCGGCGATGACGTCTTCTGTGTCGGTCGAACCGGCCGCCTTGATGGCCTCGATCAGCGCACCGAACGCGTCATAGTTGTTCTGCGCGTACGGACCGACCTCCTCGCCGTACTTCTCCTGGTACTTGGCGGCGAATGCCGCGTAGCCCGGCTGCTGCTCCTCGGGGAAGCCACCGAAGGTCGCGTAGATGCCCTCGGCGTTCGCCTCGCCACCGGTCTGTGCGATCAGCTCGGCGGAGCGGATACCGTCGCCGCCCATGAAGATGACGTCAGCCATACCGGCTTCAACCATCTGCTTGCGTAGAAGGCCGGCCTCCGGGTGATAGCCCGTGAAGATGACCGCGTCGGGACCGAACTCCTTGATGTTGGCCACCTGGGCCGAGAGATCCTTGTCGCCCGACTGGCAGTTCTGACGCAGCGTCTCGACGCCTTCTGCCTTGAGAGTAGCCTCGGCTACATCCGCAAGACCGACCGCGTAGGCGCCGTTGTCGTCCATGAGGACGACCTTCTGGGCGCCGAGTTCCATGGCCCAGACTCCAAGTGCCTCGCCCTGGACGGCGTCGTTCCAGCAGGTGCGGTAGAACGTGTCAGCGCCAGTCTCGTTGGCCTTGGGCCCCGTGACCGAACCGCTGATCTGCGGGATACGGTTCTCGTAGTAGATCGGGATCGCGGACAGGGTGGCACCGGTGGTAAGACTACCGATCACACCCACGACGCCCTCGTCCACCATGGTCTGCGCGACGACCGCTGACTCGGCGGGCTCGGCCTTGTCGTCGAGGATGACGAGCTCGACCTGGTAGGTCGTGCCGTCCATCTCGAAGGTGCCGAAGTCCTCAAGCGCGAGCTCGATGCCGTTCTTGGCCGCGGCACCGTAGTCCGGTAGCGGACCCGTAAGCGCAGTCTGAACGCCGATCTTGATCGTCTCGACTTCTCCGCCGCCGGTCGTCTCTTCGCCGGTCTCGTCACCATCGTCTGCCGCGCAGCCCGTCAGCCCGAACGCGCCGAGCGCCAGCATGGCCGCGAGCACGAGTGCGAGAACCCTGCTTGTCCTCACTTGCAGCATGCCGTACCCCCTAACCTATCGCGATAGCGTCGCTATCTGCTTGGTTCGGGGATTGTAACTTCTTGCAACGACATACACCACCGCTGAGAGGCGAACGGCATAGATTGGGCAGTGAACGGTCACTATCTGGCGACGAATGCGGGTGGTGCCTGACGAGCGGGGCGCGGAACCGTCGTTGTAGGTTTCCGCTACCGGGCAAGGATCGCGGTGACGTTCTCGCGTACCGTCGAGGATATCGCTCCGGTGCCACCCAGGAATCGCACCTCATTGATTTCGTCCGCGTGCGTGCTCAACGCAGACTCCGACGCCGCCGGAAGCGACCCTGCAGCCGTGAGCAGCATGACGCTGCCGCTCCGTCCCTGTAAGACGCCACCGGCCAGCGCGTCTGGAAAGTCCTCTCCCGTGGCGATGGCCACGCGATCCCACCTGAGCCCGGCGTGATCCACGCCGTAACTCGCGATCGCCGCGGCAGTCCCATAGCGGTCATCACCACCGAGCCGTGTGACGCTCTCGTTGCCGAGCGCGGCGAGCAACAGCGTCTCTACCGAAGCCGGCACCGCGCCCGTACCACCGAGTACGAGGGCGGAGTCTACGCCATCAGCCAGCAGAGCGACGACGAGGGATGGCTGTTGCGATGCGAGCGGGTGGACCAGGTAGACCGGCCATCCTCTGGCCGCCGAGAGCGGTGAGCCTCCGAGCGCATCGGGAAACGCATCTCCGGTCGCCACCAGTGCGGTGCCATCCCACCCGGCGCCAAGCTCGTCGATTGCCCGCTGAGCCGCCTGCCGCGCAGTCTCGTAACGCGTTGCACCCGCGATGCGCTCTGCCGTGACCCCGGGGAGACCATCCAGGGTACCGAACACGCCTGCGCTCACCGCACCGGTCCCACCGAGCACGATGACACGCGTAGCCCCGAGACGCGCGATTTCAACGGCCACCGCATCGGGGAGCACATCGGGCCGTGTGAGGAGGGTCGGGGCGTCGAGCGCACCGGCGAGCGCGCTTCCGCCCAGCGCATCCGGCCAGTTGAAGGCCGTTGCGATGACAACGTACTCGGACCCGCCCTCCGGGAACGCGAGCCGCGAGGCGGCGATCGCCGTGCCGATGCGATCGGTACCTGTCTCGGTAGTTCCTTCCACCGTTGTGACGGCAAGCGGCGGGCGTTCAACGATCAGTGTGGTCGCCGCCCACTCGCTTGCTCCGCTCGCGTTCACAGAGCACACGCGGAGTTCGTGGCTTCCCACGCCGAGTCCCGAGAGCATGACGCTCGAGCTCACCGTGGTGACCGGAGCAGCGCCGTCCAGCACGTAGCGGTATGAGGTCGCCCCGGCAGCGTCAGGCCAGTCGATTGCGAAGGAACCATCGACCGTGGTGTAGGAATCCTCGAGTTGCGGGGCCTGTGGCAGCGCAACGAAAGCCGCGTCAACAACGAACGATACCGTCACGGACGACCGCACGGGGTCCCACCAGTTGAGCGGGCTCATGGCGGTGATCGTCACGGTATGCGGGCCCTCGGAAAGCCCCGTGAACGAGACGCTCGTCGCGGTACGGTCCTCCCCGGAGCCATCCAGCGCCACTCGATACGTCACATCCTCGCCCAAGACCGGCTCCCAGGAGAATGCCGCGGTCGTGGTGGAGATGATGGCAGCGGGGCTCTCGATGAGATCGGGTGCCTGGAGCTCCGGGTACTCGCTGACAAGCGCCGCACGCGCTGCGCCCATGTTGAAAGCACCCCATCCGGTGCCGGTGTCGTATCCGGAAGGCCCCATATCGCGGGCGGATCTGAACAGGATCCCGGCCAGCTCATCATTGCTGAGCGCCGGTGCCAGGCGCCACAGAGCCGCCGCGCCCCCGGCCACAAGCGGCGTGGCCATACTGGTCCCGCTCCAGTACGGGCTGTAGCCCGGACGCGCGATCGTGAGCGAACCGTCTGCATCGTAGTCGGGCTTGATGAGGCCCCAGATGCCCTCGCCAGGCGCCAGGAGGTCGAGCCCGAGACCATAACTCGTGAAGCTGGAGCGCTGCAACGTCGGATCGGGGTCCGAGTTCCCGTCTATCCGGTACGAGCCCACGCCGATCACGTGCTGACAGGCGGCTGGATACTGGACGGGCTCATCCGATGCGTTGCCGGAAGCCGCCAGGACCAGCACGCCATGGGCGTGCGCGTAGTCGACGGCGCTCTGGAGCGCCACAGACGGATCCGGTCCGCCAAGGCTCATCGTGATCACCTTGCAGCCATCGTCTGTCGCCTGGTAGATCGCGTCGACGACCGCGCTGTCGAGGATGATGCCCTCACCGGGATCGATCCCGTACTCCGGGATTCCGTCCAGGCAGACGCCTTGCACCTTGTAGATTCGGACGGGCGTGTCGTAGCCGGCACCGACGACGCCGACGCCGTTATCCACGCCTGCTGCGACCTCACCGGCAACGCACGTACCGTGTGAGACCCCAGAGATGGTGTCATCGGGATCGGTCGGCGTCAGCGGGGTCACGTCGTAATCGGTCGTGACCCGGCGGGTCGCATGGGTGTACGTGTCCAGCAGGTCCTTGCCCACGGTGATGCCCGATCCCTTGTCGGGGTGATCCATGTAGAACCCGGTGTCGATGACTCCCACAGGAAACTCCGAGGCGGCTGCCCTGGCCCCGTACGGCTGGACCGGTGCCGGCGCGAGATACGGCCAGACAGTGTCGGCGGAGATGCTGCCATAGCCACGGAGATACCACGAACGTGCATGCTCGAGACTCGCGCCGTTCACCGAGAAGACCGTCTCATCCCGGAAGTCCGGATCGTTCGGCCACGACGTGTAGTCC
>CAZOSR010000063.1:0-9712 GCA_964582445.1 uncultured Coriobacteriaceae bacterium
CCGATACGCCGTGGTCCCGCACCGCGACGAGCGCCTCCCCCACCAGCGGATCCTCTGCACCAGGTTCCATTCCGGCGATGCGTACGTAGCCACCGAGTGGTACGGCGGTCACACCCCAATCCATGTCGCGCGCGTGGAACCGGAGTGCTGGCCCCGGCAGCCCGACCATGAACTCGTGGACCTTCACGCCGAATGCACGTGCAGCAAGGAAGTGCCCGCCTTCATGCATGACCACGAGGATCGAGAAGGTAAGGATGCCCCAAAGGATGTTCTCCGCGATGGAAAGGACTTGCGGCATCGGTCACTCCTAATGAGTAGGTTCGTACCGGAGATTCAGCAAGCGGTACGCCAGGGTCAGGTGAGAACGACTTCGGCCGCATGTCTGGCCCATGTGTCTGCAGCCTCAACGGCCTCGAGCGTCTCGGCAGGCCCACGGTCGTGCTTGTCCAGCACGCGCTCGACGGTCTCGGCTATCGCCGTCAGCGGGATGCGACCCTCCAGGAACGCAGCGACTGCGACTTCATTTGCGGCGTTGAGTACCGTGGGCATCGTACCCCCCGCCCGTCCGGCATCGTACGCGAGCTGGAGGCTCCGGAACGTGCCTACGTCGGGTTCATCGAATTCGAGCGATCCGAGGGTCCGCAGGTCGACAGGCGGAACAGGCGCGTCCCACCGGTGGGGATGGCTGAACGCATACTGTATCGGCACACGCATGTCCGTTGCGCCAAGATGCGCTTTCACTGATCCGTCCGCGAACTCGACCATGGAGTGAATGCACGACTGGGGATGAACGACGACGTCGATGCGGTCGTACGGCTGGTCGAAGAGGTGATGCGCTTCGATCACCTCGAGGCCTTTGTTCATGAGTGTTGCCGAGTCGATGGTGATCTTGGGCCCCATCACCCACCGGGGATGCCGGAGCGCCTGTTCCACGGTGACCGAGCGGAGCTCATCCGTGGTCATCCCACGGAAAGGGCCCCCGGATGCGGTAAGCCACAGGCGGGAGACATCCGCCGTCGGCTCCCCCACCAGGCACTGGAAGATGGCCGAATGCTCGCTGTCGACCGGAATGACGCGTTCCATCCCGAGGGTGCGGATGATCTCACCACCGGCGACGAGTGACTCCTTGTTCGCAAGCGCGAGCACTGATCCAGCCTGAAGTGCCGCGATGGAGGCACGGAGCCCCGCGGCGCCCACCAACGCGTTGAGTACGATGTCCACATCCTCCGCGCTGGCCAGGTCGACCAGAGAGGACGGACCGGACGCCACCGGGGACCCCCACTCACGGCTGGCGACCTCCGCTGCAGCCGGATCGCCGAGCGCCAGGTGCCGTACGTGATGAGTACGTGCCTGCTCCAGCAGCTGCAACGAGCTGGTGTTCGCCGCCAGCGCAACCACCTGGATGCGGTCCGGGAAACGGCTTGCCACATCGAGGGCCTGTCGGCCGATCGAACCCGTCGAACCCAGTATCGCAACGCGGAGGGGATTCATCGCGCACCCGCAAGGAAGAGCGCGTAGTACGTGACGATGGCGACCATGATGAAGCTGTCGAATCGGTCAAGATAGCCACCATGACCGGGGAGAAGCGTGCCGGAGTCCTTCACACGCGCCTCACGCTTGATGCGCGACTCCGCCAAATCGCCTATCACCGCCGCGATCGAGCCGGCCAGCCCGATGACGAGCAGCCAACCCCAGGCGATCGGCAGGTCTAACACCGTGCCGGCGACCAGCCACACGCCGGTCGTGCCGACGGTTCCCGCAAGGAAACCCTCCCATGACTTGTTCGGTGATATGGACGGAGCGAGCGGATGCTTGCCGAGAGCGGATCCGACGACGTAGGCGAAGACATCATTCGCCCAGACGCTGGCCATCGCAACCAGTGCGAGATCGACGCCAGAGCCGAGTTGCCGGATCAACACAAGGTGCGAGAGCGTGAACCCGACGTACACGGCGCCGAATACGGTCACCGCTGTGTCCATGAGGCGGATCTGCCGTATCAGCACGTGCCAGAAGAAGGCACTGATGATCAACGCGCCTATGACTGCGGTGAGCCCAGTGGCACCGTAAGCTGCCGCGGCAAATGGCATTGTGGCCACCGCAGTGAGTGCTACGAGTTCGTTGGGCATCCGACGCTCGCGACGAGACATGGCGAAGAGTTCGATGCATGCGAGCACCGCGATAGCGCTCACGACGGCTGCAAGCCACCACACCCCGCCGAAGAAGAGCGCGCCCAGCATGACCACACCAAGAAGCACGGCGCTGACGAGCCGGACCCCGAAATCCTTCAAAGAGGCTGTCATCAGCGGCCACCGAACCTGCGCGCACGTCGTTGGAAGTCGATGACGGCCCTCAGCAGATCGCCCCGGCGGAAGTCAGGCCACAGGACGGAGGTGATCCACAGCTCAGAATACGCGATCTGCCACAGCAGGAAGTTGGATATGCGCATCTCACCACTCGTTCTGATGAGAAGGTCGGGGTCAGGGATTCCGGTCGTGTACAAGTTGCGCTCGATAGTCGCCTCGGTCAGGTCGTCCGGATCGAGTTTGCCATCGGCCACATCGTGTGCGATCGCGCGCACGGCCTCGGTCAGCTCGAGCCGACCCCCGTAGTTGAGCGCGACGATCAGCGTCAGCCTGTCGTTGCCCGCAGTCTTCTGTTCCGCCGCACGAAACGCCGCCATGGTCGTCTCGGGCACACCGGCATCGCTGCCGATCACCACGACCCGAACGCGCTTCTCCATGAGGTTGTCCATCTCGGCCTCGAGGACCTCAACGAACAGCGACATCAGTGCGTTGACCTCTTCTGTGGAGCGACGCCAGTTCTCGCTCGAGAAGGAGTAGATCGTCAGGTAGCCGATGCCCAACTCGAGTGCAGTCGCTATCGACTCGCGAACGGCCTTGGCACCGGCCTTATGGCCCAGCTGACGAGGGAGAGCGCGCTTGGCAGCCCACCGGCCGTTACCGTCCATGATGATGGCGACATGCAACGGTATCTGCGTGACGTCCAGGCGGTCGAGGAGCTCCCGATCGGCGCGGCTCCGGAAGAAGTCCTCGAGCGATGCTCTTCGGGGAGTTCCGGCCACTCAGACCTCCATGATCTCCGCTTCTTTGCGCTTGACCATTTCATCGACCTCGGCGATGTGCGCGTCGGTAGTCTTCTGGATCTCGCTCTCCAAGTGATACAGCTCGTCCTGCGAGATCTCGTGATCCTTCTCCTGGCGCTTGAAGTGGTCGTTCGCGTCACGTCGGATGTTCCTGATGGCGACACGTGTCTCTTCCGCGTAGGTCCGGCATAGCTTGACGAGCTCCTTGCGGCGCTCTTCGGTCAGCGGTGGAAACGGTACGCGGATGACCTGACCGTCGTTGGATGGATTGAACCCCAGATCCGCGGAGCGTATGGCCTTCTCTATCGCGTTCAACGCGGTCCGGTCGTACGGGCTCACAACGAGGAGCTGTGGCTCGGGGGCGCTCACCGATGCAATCTGGTTCAACGGCGTGGGGCTGCCGTAGTACTCAACGTGGACCTTGTCCAGTATGCCCGCCGAAGCGCGCCCGGTGCGGACGCCGCCGAATTCATGGCCGAGCGATGCGATAGCCTTGTCCATGCGCTCGGCGGTCTCTTTCAAGTTGTGCACGGTCATCAGGCGCCTCCTCGCACGACGGTACCGACGGGTTCGCCAAGCAGCGCTGCGGCGATATTACCCTCACGTTCCATGTTGAAGACGATGATCGGCAGATCGTTGTCCATGGCCAGGCTGATCGCGGTGTTATCCATCACCTTGAGGCCCAGGTTGAGAACGTCGATATACGCCAACTCGTCGAACTTCTTGGCCGTCGGGACGAGCTTGGGATCCGCATCGTACACTCCGTCGACCTTGGTGGCCTTCATAATGCACTCCGCATGAATCTCGAGCGCGCGCAGCGCGGCCGTCGTATCGGTCGTGAAGTACGGATTGCCGGTGCCCGCCGCGAAGATGACCGTCCGGCCCTTCTCAAGATGCCTGATAGCACGGCGACGGATGTAGGGTTCGGCAACGTCTTTCATCTCGATCGCCGACATCACCCGCGTGAAGACACCGTGCGCCTCTAGCGTGTCCTGGAGCGCAAGCGCGTTCATCACCGTGGCGAGCATGCCGATGTAGTCGGCCTGTGCGCGATCCATACCTTTTGCCGACGCCGCCACGCCACGGAAGATGTTGCCGCCCCCAACCACGATGGCAACCTGCACGCCGCCGGCGACGACCTCTTTGATCTGAGCCGAAAGGAAGTCCAGTACCCGGGGGTCGATGCCGTATCCTGCATCACCCATCAGCGCTTCACCAGACAGCTTGAGTAGAACGCGCTCATACCGGTATCCGGACATGTTCCTCCCTCGATCGGCGTGGCAGGACCTGCACGGTCCGTGTCGATGATAGACCAACGAGGCGGTGCACTGCACCGCCTCGTTGGGATCCGAGCATCAGCAGCCGCAGCCGGTCTTCGGCTCGGGGTTCGTCTCTCCTAGCACCAGACGCTCAAAGCGGACCACATCAACAGCGGCGCCTGCTTCCTTTGCCGTCATCTCAGCGTACTGCTTGACCGTGATGTCGGGGTTCTTGACGAAGGCCTGCTCGAGAAGGCAGAACTCCTTGAAGAACTTGTCCAACCGACCCTCTGCGATCTTCTGCTGGATCGGCTCAGGCTTGCCGGTCTCGGCGGCCTGGTTCTTGTAGATGGTCATCTCGTGTTCGACCACGTCCGCGGCGACTTCGTCACGTCGGACCGCAATGGGAGCAGCCGCGGCGATCTGCATCGCGACGTCTTTTGCGAAGCTACGGACCGCGTCGCTCGACGCTGCCTCCGCGCTGCCAGCGCTCACTTCGACCAGCACGCCGATGTTGCCGATCCCGTGGATGTACACGGCCATGGCACCGGCATCGGTCGACAGTTCGTAGCGCACGAACCGAGCCACACCCATGTTCTCGCCAAGCTTGCCGACCGCCTCACCGAGACGCTCCTCAACGGTGATCTCTGGGCGCAAAACGTAGGCCTGCGAGAGCATCGACTGAACGTCGGCCGGAGCCGCGCTCAGTACCTGCTGCGCGAGTTCGCTCACGAGTTCCTTGAAGTTGGCGTTGCGAGCGACGAAGTCCGTCTCACAGTTCACCTCGAGGATTGCGGCACCACGACCGTCGTCGGATACCAGTCCGCCGATCAGTCCTTCGTTTGTGGCCCTCCCCGCCTTCTTCGCAAGGTCGGCAAGGCCCTTGGTGCGCAGCACGTCTACTGCCGCTTCCATATCGCCGTTCGCCTCGGTGAGCGCCTTCTTGCAGTCCATCATGCCGGCCCCGGTGCTCTCACGGAGCTCCTTGACCATGCTCGCAGTAATCTCCATCGTTCCTCCTCGTTCAGTGCGCCTGAATCGCACACGTGTCCAGTGAAGTGCTGACGATTGATCAGTCAGCTTTCGGGGCGTCGCTTGTACCCTCGACGACTGGCTCGCCAGCGGCTTCGGCAGCGGCGGGCTCCGCAGCGACCGGCGTCTCGGCGACAGGCTCCGCGTCGGGCTGGGCGTCCTCAAGTGAGGGCTCTCCCTCACCAGGAACGGTGAGTCCTGCAGCGCGGCGACCGTCCAGGGCGGCGTCAGCGATGACCTTGCAGATCAACGCGACCGAGCGGATGGCATCGTCGTTGCCCGGAATGACGTAGTCAACCTCATCGGGATCGGCGTTGGTATCCACAAGGCCGATCAGCGGGATGCCGAGTCGGCGCGCCTCCTTGACGGCAATGGCCTCACGCTTGGTGTCCACAACGAACACAGCCTTGGGCAGGTCCGCCATCTCCCGGATACCGGTGAGATCGCGCTGCAGCTTCTCAAGCTCACGGCGAAGGAGGAGGGCCTCCTTCTTGGGGAGCTGTGCCATGGTGCCGTTCTCCTCCATGGTCTCAAGCTCGACCATCCGCTTGATACGGCCACGGATCGTGACGAAGTTGGTGAGCATGCCGCCCAGCCAGCGCTGGTTGACGTATGGCATGCCTGCGCGCTCTGCTTCCTTGCGGATGGGATCCTGCGCCTGCTTCTTGGTGCCGACGAGCAGCACCGAGCCACCACGTGCGGTGAGGTCGCGCACGAACTGGTAGGTCGTGTCGATCTCGCGGAGCGTGCGCTGGAGGTTGAGGATGTAGATGCCGTTGCGCTCGGTAAAGATGTACGGCTTCATCTTCGGATTCCAGCGGCGCGTCTGATGACCGAAGTGCACGCCGGCCTCGAGCAGGTTCTTCATAGATACGGACATGGTGATGCCTCCTTCAGGTTTTGGCCTCCGCCCGCTTCAACTCCAGCTGCGACCGGCTGTGCCGGCACCTCGCGCAGGATCCACGGGCGTGTGATTTAAGAGCGCGCGTATGGTAGCACGAAAACCGCGCTTTGTCGCACGAATGCAGGAACCCGCCTTAGCGGATGCCCGCGTACTCCCGGCCGCACGTTTGACAGACGAAGTATGCGTCGAAGTGGCCGGGATGTTGGCCGTCCGGCACGAGACGCAGCGCGAGCTCGTTCTCGCACGCCGGGCACCAGAGCATCCGCTTAAGACCTGCTGATTCCACCACGCAGGTCACGTCACCGGCATTGGGCTGGACGAAGACGTGGAACGCCTGGGACTCCTCGCATGAAGCACCGAACGCCTCGAGAGTCAGTGCGACCTTCTCAGAAACGTCGGCCGGACGGGATTGGTTCTTGATGAGGTAGTCGGTCGCGCCCAGGGCGACCGCCTGCTCGATAGTGGACTCCTCACCGAGATTCGTCAGGATGACCACTGGTATCGCCTGAGTGCGAGGGTCGGCCTTCACGGCTTCGAGCACCTGGAGTCCTCCCATGCGCGGCATGATCAGGTCCAGCAGGATCAGATCGACGGGTTGGTCACGGAGGATGGACAGGCCCGCCAGACCATCAGCGGCGTCGAGGACCACATATCCATCCTGTGCGAGTCTGTCGTGGTACATCCTCCGCAACAGATCAGTGTCCTCGACGATCAGAATCCGCTCCCCAGCCATACACGTCTTCCCTTCGCCGCTGTCGTTCAGCTCACTGGCAGGAACCCTTGCGCCGCATGAAGACGGGCCCGCAGTCTCAGCACCGCTTTGGTGTGCATCTGACTGACCCGGGACTCTGTGACACCGAGCACTGCGCCGATCTCCTTCAGCGTAAGTCCCTCGTAGTAGTACAGTGCGATGACGGTCTTCTCGCGATCCGGTAGCCGCTCGATGGCACCCGCAAGGATCTCCTTCAGCTCGGCTGTCTCGAAGATGCTGACTGGATCATCCGCCGAGTCATCGGCGATCGAGCCCAGCGGGTCACCGCGGTCCTCGTGGTCGGTGCCCCCCGCCCATATCTCCTCGAAGGAGATGATCGACGTATACGACAGACGGGTGAGTATAGCCTGGAGCTCGCGCGACGTGACGCCCATCTCCTGGGCGATCTCGGCATCAGACGGCACGCGCTTCATGCGGTTCTCCAGTGCGATGTACGCAGCCTCGAACTCTCTCGCACGCGCGCGGACGGAGCGTGGGACCCAGTCCATAGCGCGCAGTTCATCGATGATGGCACCCTTGATGCGCGCGATCGCGTAGGTTTCGAACTTGATGCCGCGGTCAGGGTCGAACTTGTCGATCGCGTCGATGAGTCCGAAAACGCCGTACGACACGAGATCCGCAGTGTCGACGGTCTGAGGAAGGCCGGATGACAGACGGCCGGCAACGTACTTCACAAGCGGAGAATAGGCGACGATCAGGCGGTCGCGCGCCGTGACGTCGCCATCATCTTTGAAAGATACCCACGCGGCTGCAAGCTCCGCCTTGGGATCAGTTCTCATACAGTGTGGACCTCCGTCAGGCCCGCGGATGTGCCCCTTTGTGCACCTCACGGAGGTGCCTCGTGCTGACGTGAGTATAAATCTGGGTCGTTGACAGCGCAACGTGGCCCAGCAGTTCCTGCACGCTCCTAAGGTCGGCACCCCCCTCAAGCAGATGGGTGGCGAACGAGTGTCTGATGTCGTGCGGAGTGATGTGCGTCGACTGCTCTAGCTGACCCAGGTATCGGTCGAGCATACGGCGCACCCCGCCTGAGCTGAGCCGTGTGCCGAGCCTGTTGAGGAAGAACGCACCTGCTGAGCTGCCCTTGTCGTACTGTGTGCGCCCAGCCGCAAGATACTCCCGGAGTCGTCGTACGGCGAGCGGGTGGATCGGCACGATGCGCTCTCGTGATCCCTTTCCCATGACACGCACGGTTGCGGATGCCATATCGACGTCACCCAGGTCGAGACCGGTCAGTTCGGACACGCGGATACCGCTGGCGTACAGCAGTTCGAGGATCGCCAAGTCACGCAGACCCTGAGCGGTCGTCGTATCAGGCAGCGCAAGAAGTTGGTCGATCAGCTGGTCAGGAGCGACGTCCGGGAGTCTCTTCGGCGTCTTGGGGGTTGCGAGCACGGCGGCCGGGCTCGCCGTCAAGAAGCCTCGGCGCACCAGGAACCGGTATAAAGAGCGCATCGCCGCAAGGCGACGTGCGATCGTGCGCTTCGAATAACGAGCACGATCGAGTTCCGCAAGATAGCGACG
This sequence comes from uncultured Coriobacteriaceae bacterium, assembly GCA_964582445.1. GTDB lineage: Bacteria > Actinomycetota > Coriobacteriia > Anaerosomatales > Anaerosomataceae > Anaerosoma. The sequence continues at coordinate 8,595 of CAZOSR010000063.1, forward strand.
CAACCTCCGGTGGTCGGCATCCAGGATGTGAATCCCCTCACGTTCCGCCCATGCGCAGAAGCCGCTGATATCGGACGCGTAGGCGGCAATGGTTCGAGGTGACAGATTCCGCTCCACCCGCAGGTGCTCCAGGAAGCTGTCCGAGATCTGCTCATTGGTGGGACGCGTACTCATCAGGTAGGGTCCTCCGTCGCGTCACTCCGTCCCGCGGACGCAGAAGCGCCAGCGAACAGCCACGGGTATGACGCGATGAATCCAGCCATCTCCGCACGAGCGCGATCGGAGTATGCAGCATAACGCGCCTGCTTTCCGCGTACCCGCGAGGCAAGTGGTGGGACTAGTCCGAAGTTGACGTGCATGGGCTGGTAGTTGTCGGTCCCGGGGTCGGTAGCATACGTCAGCAGTGCGCCCAACGCTGTCTCGGCGGGCAGCGTCGGCAGTGCCGTACCTTCACGCGCGCACCAGACGCCAAGAGCGGCGATCAGACCAGACGCAGCGGCCTCAAGATACCCCTCGGTCCCCGAAAGCTGGCCAGCGATCCGGATACGGGGGTGTGATCTGAGCGAGAGATCTGAGGCGAGAAGACGGGGGGCGTCAACGTAGGTGTTGCGATGCATGACGCCGTATCGCAAGAAGACAGCATCCTCGAGACCCGGGATCATGCGGAAGACCCGCTCCTGCTCGGCGAACTTCAGGTTCGTCTGGAAGCCGACGAGATTGTAGGCGGTTGCCTGGCGGTTCTCGGCCCGCAGCTGAACTACCGCCCATGGACGCAGCCCGGTGGAGGGATCGGTCAAGCCGACCGGCTTCATGGCACCGAAACGCAACGCGTCTCGCCCGGTGCGCGCTACCTCTTCAACGGGCTGGCATGCCTGGAAGAGGTCTCTCCGCTCGAAATCCCTCAGGGTGACCCGATCGGCAGCGACGAGCGCCTCAACGAAACGCTCGTACTGCGATCGATCCATCGGGCAGTTCAGATAGTCGCTGGTCACGCCCTTGCCCCAGCGCGATGCGGCAAACACGGTACCCCGGTCGACCGTCTCGGCATCGACGATCGGCGCTGCAGCATCGAAGAACCACAGGTGTGTGTCCCCCGTGAATCGCGAGAGGGCGTCTAT
>CAZOSR010000064.1:0-3865 GCA_964582445.1 uncultured Coriobacteriaceae bacterium
GAGATCGACCTGTACCCGGAGTACTCGGGCAACGGCTACTGGTTCTTCCTCGATGAGCTGACCGACGACGAGAAGGCCGGTTACAACGACGGGGAGACCGGATACGAGACGACCGCGCGGATGGACCTGGTGGCCAACGACATCGCCTGGCTCGAGCCCGCTCGCGCCAACAACACGTGGGCCATCGCAGTGACCGAGGAGTTCTCGGCCGATGAAGACCTCGTGACCATGTCGGACTTCGCCGCATACGTGAACGCCGGCAAGCCGGTGAAGCTCGCCGCCAGCGACGAGTTCTTCACGAGCGCAGGAAACCCCGAGTTCGAGCAGGTGTACGGGTACACGCTGGCCGAGGACCAGAAGGTGCGCCTCGCCGGAGGCAACACGGCCGCCACGGAGAAGGCGGTGGCCGATGGCACTGACGGCGTGAACTTCGGCATGGCGTACGGCACCGACGGCGCGCTCGCCGACCTCCGCCTGGTCATCCTCGAAGACGACCTTGGCGCGCAGATCGTGTACTGGCCCACGCCGATCATCCGCAAGGCCGTGCTCGATGAGCACCCTGAGATCGCCGACCTGCTCGAGCCGGTGATGGCGTCGCTCGGGCTCGAGGAACTGCAGCAGCTGAACGCGCGCATCCAGGTGAACGGTGAGGCAGCCGACGACGTGGCCCGTGACTTCCTGGTGACGGGCGGCTTCATCGACTGACCCGCTGACACACGACGAGGCCGGGGAGACCGGGTGCCCACACGCACGCGAGCGCATACGATCGGCCTGACGGCCGCGGCCCTCGGGCTCGCGTCGGTGACGCTGCTCCCCTTCGCCACGTTCCGCGCCAGCCGCATCCAGACCGGCGACCCGCTCTCCGCGCTCGACGCGCTCGGCCCGTGGGGGCTCGCGGCGCTTGCGGCGGTATGGCTCGCGGTGGCCGCGCTCTCACTCGGTGGTGTGCCGAGGGTGCCCGCGGCCGCGCTCCGTGGCGCGCTCGGCACGCTTGCGCTCCTCGGGACGGTCGCCCTGTCCGCCGTCGCCGTGGCCCGGGCGGCTGACGCGGCGATGCCGTTCGCTCGCGTCTCACTCGGCACCGGCGCCTGGGCATGCATCGCGATCGCCTACTCCCTTGTGCTCGCGTCGATACGGGAGGACGGCCTCCCGCGTCTCGTGCGGGCGGCCCTCTCACTCGCAGCGCCGCTCGGCATCGTGGCGATGCTCGCCACGGGCACGCTCGACGACCTCGCCATCATGCGCGAGTACGGCAGCCAGTCGGACCGCTTCTGGGCCGAGGTGGTCGCGCAGCTGCGGTTCTCGGGAATCGCCGTTGCGGTCGCGCTCGCACTCGGCATCGCGCTCGGCACGCTCGCGTTCCGACGCCCGCGGTTCCGCGGGCCCATCTTCGCCGTGGCCAACGTCTTCCAGACGATCCCCGGCCTGGCGATGGTGGGCCTGCTGTTCGCCCCGCTCTCGTGGCTCGGCTCGAGCGTCCCATTCTTCGGCCGCCTCGGCGTGGGCGGTCTCGGGTGGGCGCCGGTTATCACCGCGCTCACGCTCTACGCGCTCCTGGCGATCGTGCGGAACACCTACGCGGGTCTCGCGTCGGTGCCCACCGCCGCGGTGGACGCCGGGCTCGGCATGGGGATGACCGAGTGGCAGGTCACGCGCCGCGTGCGGTTCCCCCTCGCGATGCCGGTCATCTTCGGCGGTGTGCGCACAGCAGCGGTGCAGACGCTCGGCAGTGCCACCCTCGGCGCGTTCGTTGCCGCCGGCACGCTCGGCCTGTTCGTCTTCGGCGGACTATCGCAGCAGGCCATGGACCTGATCCTGCTCGGGTCGGTGGCGCTCGTGTTGCTCGCGCTCGCGCTCGACGGCGTGCTGCGCACGCTGCAGGGACTCATCTCGCCCCGTCATCTCCGAGGACGCGAAGGAGCGCCCCGATGATCTCGATCCGCAACGTCAGCAAGTCGTACGAAGGCACAGAGAGCGCCGCCGTGACCGACCTCTCATTCGACGTCCCCGCCGGTGAGGTGGTGGCACTCATCGGGCCGAGCGGTTGCGGCAAGTCTACGACCATGCGGATGGTCAACCGCCTGGTGGAGCCGGACGCCGGGACTATCACGATCGACGGACGCGACGTGCACGAGTACCGCCCTGAGCAGCTGCGCCGCCACATCGGCTACGCCATCCAGGGAGTGGGCCTGTTCCCGCACTGGACGGTGGCGCAGAACGTGGGCGTGGTTCCCGGGCTACTGGGCTGGGAGCGCGACCGCATCGGGGAGCGCACCACCGAGCTGCTGGCGCTCGTGGGCCTCGACCCCGACGCCTACGGCCGCAAGTACCCGCACGAGCTCTCCGGCGGAGAGGCGCAGCGCGTGGGCGTGGCGCGGGCGCTTGCCGCCGACCCGCCCGTGTTGCTCATGGACGAACCGTTCGGCGCGGTCGACCCGCTCACGCGCGACCGTCTCCACGTGGAGTTCCGGGGGATCCAGGACCGCCTCAAGAAGACGGTCTTGTTCGTGACGCACGACATGGACGAGGCCGTGAAGCTCGGTGACCGGATCGTGGTCATGCGGAACGGCAGGCTCGTACAGGAAGACACTCCCGAGCGGGTGCTCGCGTATCCGGCCGATGAGTTCGTGGCCTCGTTCGTAGGCGCCGAGCGCGCGCTCAAGCGCCTGTCGCTCGCTCCCGTGACCGAAGCGCTCGGGCCGGCCGGAGCAGCCGAGGGGTGCGACTGCTCGGTGAGCTCCTCGGCGTCGCTGCGCGAGGCGCTTGCCCGCATCCTGGAGCTCGGCGTGCCGGCCGTCGGCGTGCACGACGAGCGCGGTTTGCGCATCGGCAGCGTGACCGTGGAGTCCATCGTCGAGCGATTCGAGCGGCCGCTCACATGAAGGCGTTCAGGCACATCACGGTACCGGTCATCGCGCTCGGCGCGTACCTGGCGGCTGCGGCGGCAACGCCTCTGTGGCGCACGGCGCTCGGCGCCGCGTTCCCGGACGAGACCCGCATCCTGTACCCCGACGCCACGCCGCTTGGGCTGGTGGCTCAGCACCTCGAGCTCGTGCTGATCTCAAGCGCGATCTCCATCACCGTGGGGCTCGCGCTCGGCATCTTCGTCACGCGCCCCGCGGGCGCCGGGTTCCACGACGTGGTGGGCGACCTCACCAACCTCGGCCAAACGTTCCCGCCCGTGGCGGTCTTCACGCTTGCGGTGCCGTTCCTCGGGTTCGGCCTACGGCCAACCGTCGTCGCCCTCGCGCTCTACGGCGTGCTCCCCGTCTTGCGCAACACGATCTCGGGCCTCAAGGGCGTGTCCGCCGAGGTGCTCGAGAGCGCCGATGGTGTGGGCATGCGCCCGGCGCAGCGGCTGCTGCGCGTGGAGCTGCCGCTTGCCGCGCCGGTGATCGTGGCCGGCATCCGGGTGTCGGTGGTGGTGAACGTGGCCACGGCCACGATCGGCGCCATCGCCGGAGCGGGAGGGTTTGGTGCGCCGATCATCAACGGGCTCGTGAACCTCGCTCCCGCGGTCACGCTCGAGGGCGCCCTTCTCGCCGCCGGCCTCGCGCTCGCGCTCGACGCGCTCCTCGGCGGCGTGGAGCGTGCGCTCATGGCAGGCGAACGGTCGTCAACGCCGTAGGCGGGCGGAAGACCGGCAGCCCCCTGCGGTCGGCTCCACGGCGATCATGAAGGTGCGGCGGACGCGCTCCAGGACCTACGGGCGCTCGGAGGCCACCTTCACCGCGAACTCATCCACGCCCATCGCGCCGATGTCGCCCGCGGTGCGCTCGCGCACGCCCACGGTGTCGGCCTCGATCTCCTTGTCGCCCACCACGAGCATGTACGGCACCTTCTGCTGCTGCGCCTTGGCGATCTT
>CAZOSR010000064.1:3965-9618 GCA_964582445.1 uncultured Coriobacteriaceae bacterium
GCGTCCTTGACCTTTATGTCGATCTTGGGGCCATAGAACGCCCCGTCGCCCTCGTTGATCTGGTACGGCAGACCCCACTCGTCGAGCGCGGTCATGAGCGCACGCGTGGCGAGCTCCCAATCCTCGTCGCGGCCGACCGACTTCTCCGGGCGCGTGGACACCTCGGCCGAGTACTCGAAATCGAACGTGTCCATGATGTACTTGACGATGTCGAGCATCGCCTTGACCTCGGGGATGATCTGCTCGCCGGTGCAGAAGATGTGCGCGTCATCCTGCGTGAATCCGCGCGCGCGCATGAGTCCGTGCACGACGCCGCTCCGCTCGTTGCGGTAGACGGTGCCGAACTCGAACAGACGCATCGGCAGATCCCGGTACGAGCGCACGCTGTCGCGATAGACCAGCAATGCACCGGGGCAGTTCATCGGCTTCACCGCGTAGTCGGTGGGCTCCTTACCTTCCCCCTCGGCGATCTGGAAGGGGAACATATTGTCCTGGTAGTAATCCCAGTGCCCGCTCGTCTTCCACACATCAGCCTTGTAGATGTGAGGTGTACGGATCTCCACGTAGCCGCGATCGTACAGGTCGGCCGAGAGCCACTCCACGAGTTCGTGGAACACGCGGGCGCCCTTAGGGTGATAGAGCACCAGTCCGCTGCCGGCGAGCTCGTCGAAGTGGAACAGGTCGAGCTCCTTGCCGAGTTTGCGGTGGTCGCGCTTCTCGGCCTCCTCGAGCCGCGTGAGGTGCGCGTCGAGATCCTTCTGCGAGAACCACGCGGTGCCGTAGATGCGCTGCAGCATCGGACGGTCGGAGTCGCCCCGCCAGTACGCGCCGGCGATCTTCATGAGCTTGAACGCCTTCACCCACCCGCTGTGCGGAAGGTGCGGGCCGCGGCACAGGTCCGTGAACGGGCCCGACGCGTATGTGGAGATCTCGGCGTCATCGGGGAGTTCACCGATGAGCTCGAGCTTGTACGGCTGATCGGCGAAGACCTTCTCGGCCTCGGCACGCGAGAGCACGCAGCGGTCGAACGGCTGCTCCGCGGCGATGATGTCGCGCATCTTGGCCTCGATGGCCTCGAGGTCCTCGGGTGTGAACGTGCGGCCGATCTCGAGGTCGTAGTAGAAGCCGTCCTCGATCGCGGGACCGATGCCGAAGTGGGCGCCCGGGAACAGTTCGAGAACCGCCTCCGCCATCACGTGCGCGGCCGAGTGGCGGAGCAGGTCGACGGCCTCGGGGTCACGCTCGGTCACGATCGCCACCTGTGCGCCATCGGCCACCATCGTGGACAGGTCGACCATCCGCCCATCGATGCGGCCGGCGATCGCCGCGGAGGCGAGACGCGGGCCGATAGCGGCTGCCACATCGGCGACGGTCGCACCCTGGAGCACGGACTTGACGCTGCCGTCCGGCAACGTGATCGAGATCTCAGACATCGTGACGTTCCCTCTCAGAAGACCGAATCGCTGGTACGCCCGCAGCGGGTCACTGCTTGGTCTTGCAGTACGGGCAGACCTGCCAATCCAGCTTGAGAGCCTTCCCGCAGCTGATGCACTCCTTGCGGAGCTTCTTCATGCAGGATGGGCAGATCAGGAAGTCAGACTCGACAGGCTGGTAGCAGGCGGGACAGGTCTGACCCTCACGGAGCAGCTCGACCTCTTTGGCACGGATCTCAAGCTCTCGCTCGTGAGCATCAGCCGCAGACTCAGGCGGGCGCACCACCATGTAGATAGCCCACCCGAAGATGTTGAACAAGAGCACCACAAGCGCCCAGAACCAGGGCATGGCTCCACGGCGCTCCGCATCCCGCCATGTCCAGAACACCAGTGCCACAGAGAACACCACGAAGAACAGGACGCACAGGTTCGTGGCAAGGTTCAGTGCGGGTTGTATCGGAGCAAGGAGTTCCCCGAGCGCGTCTTCCATGCGGTCCCCCTCCAGGGTCAGGACACGGGCCTATCGCGAGTCCTCCGGAGCAGACCCCGGAGAACATGATGCGTTCATCGGGATTCTAGCAGAACGACGACGCCGTCTACGGCAGGTCATCACCAAGCGCCCTGACCGCGCCGGCGGTGTACAGGCTCCCCGTGACCACCACACCCGCCGAGCCGCCCCTCGTGCGAGCCGCTGCGACCGCCTCGCGGATATCCGGGATGACCAGCGACTCGCTGCCAGTGATGCGCGCGATCGTCGAACCCAGCTCACCGGCCGACATGCAGCGGGACGAGCCATTCTCAGTGGCGACGAACGCGGACGCACAGGAGGCCAGGGCACTGACGATGCCTTCGACATCCTTGTCGGCCATGACGCCGAGCACGATCACCGGCAAGCCGCCCTGGAACGAGTCACGGATCGCCGATGCGAGCACAGCCGCGGCGTCGGGATTGTGAGCGCCGTCGATGACGAGCGGCGGCTCGCGCCGCAGCAGTTCGAAGCGCCCGGGGAATGTCAGTGTGCGCAATGCGACGTCCACAGCCTGGGGATCGAGCACGTTGTAGAGCGCGGCACCGGCAGCGGTCATGCTCAGCGCGACATTGGCTGCCTGGTATGCTGGCGCGCGTACGGCTACCCGGTAGTCTCGCAACCCGGACACATCCAGGGTCAAGGTGCCGCCAGGCGTACGCGGGCAGCGCACGACGCGCCATGTCACATCGTCACCGGGGCGCTGGCCAACGCGCATCAAGCGCGGATGCCCGAGTGAACGCGCCCGTGCCTCCAGGACGTGATCGACGCCCTCGCAACCCGGACCGACGATCGGCACCGACCGCCTCGTGATGATGTGGGCCTTGTCTTCGGCGATCGCCTCACGGGTCGTCCCCAGGCGGTCGGTATGGTCGAGGGCGACACCGGTGATGACCGCAACCACGGGGTCGATCACGCTCGTGGCGTCCCACCGTCCGCCCATTCCCACTTCGAGCACCGCGAATTCGACGCCGTTGCGACGAAAGGCGTGCAGTGCAGCGGCGGTAAGGAGCTCGAACTCGGTGAAATCGCGCTCGAGCGTGTCGGCCGCGTCGAACACATCTCCGAGCACGGAGGCAAACTCAGATTCGGAAAGCGGCTCACCGTCGATGGAGATGCGCTCCGTGTACGAAACCAGATGCGGACTCGTGTAGACACCGGTCCGGTAGCCGTGGGCGGACAGCAGGGCGCCGGTCGTACGCGTGACCGACGTCTTGCCGTTCGTGCCGGTCACCTGCACGCAGTTGCAGTCATGCTCGGCCAGGGCTAGCGCACGGGCCAACTCCCGAATGCCATCGAGCGACGGGTTGATACCGAACGTGAGCGCCCGAGAGAGCCGCTCGACCACCGAGCCGTATGCCGCTTCGTCCGATGACAAAGGCTACTCCGCAAGATCAGCCAACTGCCCAGTGAGTCTGGATACCGTGGCGGCCAGATCGCCGGCGCGCGCTCGGTCCTTTTCTATTATGTCATTCGCCGCCTTGGCCAGGAAGCCTTCATTCCCGAGTTTCTTGGTCAGACGCTCCAAATCGGCCTGAGCGCGTGTGAGCTCCGTGGTGATCCGCGCACGCTCGGCGGCGAAGTCAACCAATCCCTCAAGCGGCACGAACACCGTCATATCCCCCGCCACGAACACCGCCGAGTGTGGCGGCTTCTCCGCATCGACGCCGGCACTGAAGCTGCCGATTCCCGCCAGCGACTGCATGTGACCGAACTCGTTCTGGATCCACTCGTTGTCCGCTGTTCCAGACGTCTTGAACACCACTGCGAGCGGCTGCTTCGGCGAGATCGCGTACCGAGCGCGGACCGCGCGAACGCCCACGACCAGATCGATGAGCCGCGCGATAGAGCGCTCGGCGTCCTCGTCGCGGAAACGCCCGAGAGTGGCACTATCGGGCCACGAGGCGATCATGAGCGAGTCAGCGCGATCCTCGGCTGCCAGAGGAAGGCGGCTCCAGATCTCCTCGGTCACGAACGGCATCATCGGGTGCAGGAGCCGGATGGCGTTATCGAGCACGAACACGAGATTGCGCAGCACCGTTTGCCGCGATGAACCGCCGGCTGCGAGCCGTGGCTTGGCAAGCTCGATGTACCAGTCACAGAACTCATTCCAGAAGAACTCGTAGAGCGCCCGCGCCGTCTCGCCGAACTCGTACGCGAGCAGTCCATCATCCACGCGAGCCGCAAGATCTGCGAGCCGCGAAAGGATCCAAGCATCGGCTACCGTCTCCACAACTGGCGCACCCGGCTGGAAATCCTCCCCTGCATTCATCAACACGAATCGGCTCGCGTTCCAGATCTTGTTCGCGAAGTTGCGTGAACTCGCGAGCTTCTCCTCGGCGAACTTGATGTCCTGGTTGCCGGTGACCTGCAGCATGAGACCAAAGCGCATGCCGTCCGCTCCGTAGTGCGCCATGAGGTCAAGCGGGTCCACTCCGGTGCCGAGAGACTTGCTCATGCGCTTGCCCTCGGCGTTGAAGACCGTAGGGTGGATGATGACGTCGCGGTAGGGCACATCGCCAACGAAGTACAGCCCGCTCATGATCATGCGGGCGACCCAGAGGAACAGGATGTCGCGCGCCGTGGAGAGCACAGTGGTGGGGTAGAAGAAGTCGAGTTCGGGTGTCTCGTCCGGCCAGCCGAGGGTCGCGAACGGCCAGAGCTGCGAGCTGAACCACGTATCGAGCACGTCCTCGTCCTGGCGAACCGCCGCACCGCACTTCGGGCAGGCCTCAAGATCCTCCATGCTCGCACCCTGCCACCCGCACGAATCGCAGTAGAAGACCGGGATCCGGTGGCCCCACCACAGCTGCCGCGAGATGCACCAGTCGCGGATGTTCTCCATCCAGTGGTAGTAGACGTTCTCCCAGCGCTTCGGGTGGAACACCACGCGGTCTTCTTGCACTGCCTCGATGGCCGGTGCTGCGAGCGGCTTCATATCCACGAACCACTGGTCGGAGAGCCACGGCTCCACAACCGTATGGCATCGATAGCAGTGGCCGACGGAGTGGACGTGATCGTCAACGCCTGCAAGCAGTCCCCCGGCCTCAAGGTCCGCCACCACCCGCTTGCGCGCTTCATGGCGATCGAGCCCCTCATATGGGCCGCCCTCTGCGGTTATGGTCGCCTCCGCAGTGAGGACGTTGATCTTCTCCAGACCGTGACGCTCTCCGATCTCGAAGTCATTGGGGTCGTGCGCCGGCGTGACCTTGACCGCGCCGGTGCCGAATGACGGATCCACGTACTCATCGGCAACGATGGGTATCTCCCGGCCGAGCAACGGCAGCACCACGGTGGCGCCGATGAGATCCCGGTAGCGCTCGTCGTCGGGATGCACGGCTACGCATGTGTCGCCGAGCATCGTCTCTGGACGTGTCGTCGCAACGATCACGTGGTCACGGTCGCCGACCGGCTCTTTGAGCGGATAGCGCAGATGCCACAGATGGCTGTCTAGCTCCTCGTGTTCGACCTCGATGTCCGAGAGTGCTGTCGAGCAGCGCGGGCACCAGTTGATGATGCGCTTGCCCCGGTAGATCAGACCGCGCTCGAACCAGTCCACGAACACCCTGCGGACTGCGCGCTGGTAGCCCTCGTCCATCGTGAAATGCTCGTCAGCGTAATCGCAGCTGCATCCCATGCGCTTGAGCTGCTCGATGATGATGCTGCCGTGCTCGGCACGCCACTCCCAGCACAT
>CAZOSR010000065.1:0-9522 GCA_964582445.1 uncultured Coriobacteriaceae bacterium
GGGTGCTCCTGTTAGCGTCTTAAGCCACTTCGTAACACCATCGCGAGAGCATCAGTCCTGATCGGGGCAGGATTCGATGACGTCGATCAACTGCTGACGGTTATGGACGTCCAGCTTCCGGTAGATGTGCGTTACGTGTGCCTGCACGGTTCCTCCTGCGATGCCAAGCTCGTCACGAATGAACGGTATGCTGCGCCCCTTGGCGAGAAGTAGAAGAACCTCTTCCTCCCGCGGAGAGAGGCCGTGGGATTGGGAGACCGAGATGCAGCGGCGCTTCCACTGGCCAAGGGGCTTCTCGCTGTCCGCCACAGAGACACTTCCTTCCGGCGAACCCCACAGACCGAACACATCCTTCTCGTTGAGGACCATGACGGCCGATATCACGAGTAGCAGCACCGAGGCCAGAGAGAAGCCAGATATGAGTCTGGAATCAATCGCGATCCGGTCAGCAATGCCGAAGCCGACAAACCAGCCCACGAAGACCGACGTGCTCATGAGCGCCCGGCCCCAGCCGAAGATGTGAGTTGCGGGTTTCTGAATCCGGAACGTGAGGTCCGAGAGAACAATCCAGACGAAGATGTCCAGGTAGGTGAAGCTCGTGCCAAGCACCACCCGGGCGAATGTGCCGTCTTCCAGGCCGTAGAGCGGCAGCAACAGGAGACCGGCGATCATGAGCGGCAGCACCGGTCGATAGGTGAATCCGATATCGAGGTCACGTCTGGATACCAGTGATCCAAGGCCTATGAGCACTGCGATCGCCGCGCTCCCAAGAACCGCGAAGCGTCCCACTGTGACGAACGTCTCGGCCGATGAGGGTATGTCGGTGATTCCACGCATCAAGCCGAAGACAGAACCGTACGCTCCCACCCCTACAGCCAGCCGCCAGGGAATGGGGAAGCCTCTGGTCATCCCTGTGGGTAGGGCAGGATGCACGATGATGGGGGTGTTCTTGATGCTCAACCACACGAGAAGTCCTGAGAGGGCTGGTAGCAGTGCGGTGAGTATGCACTGGAGCGTACGGACTTGATCGCTGATGGGCGGAATCGACGTGACCAGGAAGTAGATGACGACTGCCGCAAGGGCGGATGCGGCGGTTGTCACGCTTGCGCGTCTGGCACCTAACGAGCCGTACAGTTCGCCCCATCCGATCACTATCGATGCGGTTCCGAAGCCAGTCAGAGCTGCTCCACAGACGAGCAGCGGGAGAGAGTAGGGATCCATCCTTCCTCCCGCTCCGGCAAGAAGTGTCCCGAGAGCTGCGGCCAGGCATGACGCGATGAGAAGGTGGATGCGCTGGCGATGAGACAGGCGTGAACCGAGGGTCGCTGTGAGTATCAGAGCCACAGCGTGTGACAGGATCGAGACCAGGAGCAGGATGTGCACTCTGGGTACAAGGTGCGGCGAATCGGCGAAAAGCACCGGGCTGTAGAAGCACAAGTACGTCCACGCCCAGTGTAGCCCCAGGCCAAGATGCACAAGGGTGAGCCTGTGCCCGGCCAGTGACGGGACACTCTCGACGGTGGCTGCCGAACGACTCTCTTGCTTGAGCACAGAACACCCCTGCGATTCGGCTACGTGTTGACGGTCACGGTTCATGCAGCGTGGCACCGAGCTGAGATTGTCACAGTGTACCAACGCGAACATGGGTCGGCCAGGCACCGGATGTGCATATCTGAAGCAAGCTTGCGATGTGCTTGTCTTCACGGAGCCACGACGCGTCGGCGATGAAGCTCCTGTGGCAACTGCGGAGGCACGCTGCACATCACGACAGGTGATCGGCGCACCGCATCATCGCACATGCTGCCGACGTCACCATCGCTGTGGGAATGCATAGCATCGCCCATCGGTCATTGGCCCATGGCCAGCTCCGCACGTGGTCTCTGCCTTCGCCTGGACGCGAGAGCCGGGCTTCCGACCAGCTACACGACGGCAACCGGTAGCGATGCGCCGTGATCGCCAAAGGACGGAAAGAGTCGGCGGGACATCGCCGGATCTGCGGAGCGATCAAGGCCTTTCGTGCAACTCATCCCCCGAGGATAGGTGAGCGTTGTCGCGCCGCGTCAGCCGGGAATTCACCCACTCCTGAGCACGAGTACCAGGTTTCCTAGTAGGCGGTTGCGACGACGGCGAGTGCGTCTACAAGCATTCGCACGATGCTGAATCGTCGATTTACAGGGTTTCTCGTGATGCGCCTTGCCGAACCTTGCCGCCATGCTTGCCGAAGGTTACGGGCTTGAAGACAGGAGGCTTGGCATGGAGGACGTCGGAGTAGCGGCACCTGAGCAAGGATGTGCTTCTGCGGAGGATCGGCTGACTCGACTGCTTACGGAGCAGCCGAGTCTACGTCACATCCTCTATGCGATGCTCGAGCTCTGTTCCGTTGCGCGCTCGTCGGCCGAGATCGACGCGGCTGTGGTGGGCAGGATGCCAGGCACGTCAGTGTACGAGCCCGCAGTCCTTCGAGAGTGGCTCGTGCGAGCGGGGGGACTGGTCCAGGTCCATCTGGAACGGGACGCGCAGGACGGACAGGGCGCTGCGGCATCGGATTCGAGCGCTCCCCTCGGCCCCGAAGTCGTCCGCGAGGAGGCCGTGCAGGACGTCACATCGGGAAGCCCTGTGGATTCCGATTCCAGCGACTCCGAGGATGCCTCGTTGTGGCAGACCAGCGCACCGGGGCTCGCTGTCGTAGAGGCGATGGCGCCGTCAGCGCTGTTCCAGGCTCTTCTCCGAGGGCCGGATGCATCGTACGCAGACATCTTCGCGATGGTTCTGGAGTTCTGCCGTGAGGTTCCCCGATCGAAGAACGAAATCGAGGATCTCATCGGCGACCTTCCCGAGCTGCAGAGCCCGCGCAGATATGCGAGCTACTTCATCAACCGGCTAGGGGAGGTGGGCGCTATCGAGTGGAACAGCGGGTGGAGCACGACTGCTACAGGAAGGACCTCACTTGAGCACTGATGCAGGCATGTCAAACGGGTTCCATTCGATCAAGGAAGAGCATCAGGGAGGGAGGAGACCATGGCAAAACTGAGCATGACGCGGCGCAGTTTTATGAAGGTTGCTGCCGCGACAGCAGCGGTTGCGGCGGTTACCGCAGATGCTGCTGGGCCGCTCACCGCGCTGGCTCAGGACGAGTCGGCAGCGGCTAAGGTGGGCGAAGTCAAGAAGATCCGCTCGTGCTGCCGTGCGTGCGGCAAGATGGAATGCGGTGTATGGGTCACCGTGCAGAACGGGCGTGCCATCAAGATCGAGGGTGATGACAGCGCTTTCCAGAGCATGGGCAACAGGTGTACCAAGTCCATCGCCTCTATTCAGGCGGCATACCATCCAGATCGCTTGCTGTATCCGATGAAGCGGACAAATCCCAAGGGCGAGGACCCTGGCTGGGTGCGTATCAGCTGGGAAGAGGGTCTTCAGCTTGCGGCCAAGGGAATGCAGGAGGTCATAGACAAGTACGGACCTGAGAGCATCTGGACGATGTCGGGTACGAGTCGCATGTGGCCGATGGCTACGTACATGGGATTTCGCCAGCTGTACGGATGCCCGGATCACGTATCCGCATGGAACGTCTGTAAGGGACCACGCCATTTCGCGGGCGCCCTCATGGACGAATCGACCTATGCGTTCATGGAGACAGTCGGTCGTCCGAAGGTATACGTACAGTGGGCCGCGTCGCCTGAGATCTCAAACTACGATGACGCCGCTCGTACGGTTGTTGATGTGCAACATAAGGCCGACGTGTATATCAACGTCAATCCGCGCCAATCGCACCTCGGCAAAGAGGCGGACATCTGGCTTCCGTTGCGCTGCGGTACCGATGGGGCGATGGCCCTCTCGTGGGCAAACGTGATCATCGAGAACAAGCTCTACGACGAGAAGTTCGTCAAGCGCTGGACGAACGCCCCGTTCCTCGTTTGCGATGACATCGAGCCGACCGGCTGGGAGTGTAGCAAGTGGACCATCGGCACTTTCCAGATGAAGACACGTCTCCTCAAGGAGAGCGATCTCATCGAAGGCGGCAAGGTGACGCGGTTCATGGTTTGGGACAACCTGGCAAACAGGCTCACGTACTTCGATGCTGCCGACGATGTGGCGCAGTGGGAAGGTGAGAACTGGAAGGTTCCAACCGAAGGCAAGGAAGCCGCCCAGGAGGGCCTGTATGGCTACCAGGCGCAGGGTTGGGTTCCCAATACCACGGGGTTCGATCCACTGATCGATCCTGCGCTGGAAGGTGAGTTCGAGGTCACACTCAAGGACGGCCGCACCGTGAAGGTGAAGCCGGTCTGGGAGCACTACCGTGCGCTGTGCGCACAGTACTCGCCCGAGAAGGCCGCCGAGGTCACTGGCGTTCCTGCCGAGACGATCGAGCTCGCGGCGAAAACATACGCAACCCGTATCGATCCGGACAAGGACTACGGCAACGGGGGCATCCACTACGAACTCGGTGTCGAGCACGGATGCAATGCGACCAACAACTGCCGGGCGATCATGTGCGTGGTGGGAATCACCGGTAACTTCGACACCCCAGGTGGCAATCGTGGATCAACACGTGCCACCGCCAACTCGGTCATGGGTTCGGGTGCGCGCGCAGTGCCGCCGCCACTGCCGCCGATGATGGACAAGATACTGGGCGGGGACAAGTCACCGCTGCTGACCTGGTGGCAGATGTGGTCGAATGCCGGTGAGGTCTACAAGGCAGCTATGACCGGTGACCCTCGACCGATGAAGGGCGCGATCTGCCAGGCGGGCGACTTCATGAACCAGTCCAGTGCAACGGCGGCGTGGGAGGCCCTGAAGCAGACGGACTTCTTCATCGACATCGACCTGTGGCACCATCCTACGGCTGAGCTCGCCGATGTCATCTTCCCGGCCCAGCACTGGCTGGAGATTCCCGGTTTCCCGCGGCCTTCTCAGGGTTCAAGCGGCGCGCTGGGCGCCACCGTCAACTGCATCGAACCCCCGGGCGAGACGATGTATGACATCGAGTTCAATATCGCCATGTTCAAGGCGATGGGGGTGCCATGGGATCCCGACCCGAACGATCCGTGGCCCTCGATCGAGAAGGAGCTGAAGATCGGTCTGGGCCGCAATCAGGAATGGGCCGACTTCGTGGCGGAGTTCCAGGAAAACGGATGGATCGACGTGAAGGTCGATCAACCGGATTCATGGGGCACGTACAAGCGGTATGAGACCGGTGTTCAGAGAGGCATCCAGGCCGGTGCGTCCACTAAGGGTCTGACGGGCGCGGTCGACGAGATTCCACGCATGCCGGGCTTCAATACTCCCACCAAGAAGTTCGAGATCTGGTGCACTACGGTCGAGACGTATCATCAGGGTGAAGGCCACGAGCTGCCGATCTACCAGGAGCCATTCTGCAGCCCGGTATCGACGCCGGAGGTCTTCGAAGAGTACCCGCTGATCTGCATCACCGGCCGACGCATTCCTGTGTACTTCCATTCGGAGCACCGTCAGCTTCCGTACTGTCGCGAGCAGTGGCCCGTTCCCCGGATGGAGATCCATCCGGAGACAGCCGCCAAGCTTGGCATCAAACAGGGCGACTGGTGCTGGATCGAGTCGCCACACGGCAAGGTGCGTCAGGTCGCCGATCTCTTCTACGGGATCGAGCCGGGTTCGATCAACTGCGAGCACCAGTGGTGGCTTCCGGAGCTTCCTGCCCCGGAGCACGGTCATCATCTCGTCTCGATCAACCACCTGGTTGACGTCGATAGCTACGACCCGCTGTGTGCCTCGTCACAGCTGCGCGGTTACGCAGTGAAGGTCTACAGGGCCGAGGAGGGCGCGCCGGAGGGCATGATCGAGTCCGCTGCCGATCCTCGCCTGAAGGCATGGCTCCCTGTGTATGAAGGGAGGGCGTAGATGCAGTACGCGATTGTCACTGAACTCAGTCGCTGCATCGGTTGTCTGTCCTGCTCGGTTGCCTGCAAGCAGGAAAACAACGTCCCAATAGGCAACTTCTGGCAGAACGTGATGCGGGTAGGCCCATCGCCGATCAACGAGGGCGATGACTTCCCGAATGTCGAGATGTACTTCCTGCCCGTCGGCTGCCAGCACTGTGAGGACCCCGAGTGCGTGAAGGTCTGTCCTACGGGCGCCTCGCACAAGAAGGAAGACGGCACGGTACAGATCGACAAAGAGAAGTGCATCGGTTGTCAGTTCTGCGTCATGGCCTGTCCGTATGGCGTTCGCTATCTGAACACCGAGGTCAAGGTCGTTGAGAAATGCACGCTCTGCGAGCATCTGGTCGCTGAAGGCAAGTTGCCCGAGTGTGTCAGTGGTTGCGTTGGTCAGGCGAGGCACTTCGGGGATCTCGACGACCCCGAAAGCGAGGTCTCCAAGCTCGTGGCCGCCGCTGGCGACAAGGCCCACAAGCTCAAGGACGTCGGCAATGGGCCGTCGTTCGTGTACATCTCCGGCAAGCAGAAGTGGAGGGGATAGGTCATGGAAATCCAATGGAGCCTCGTTCTCTTCACGCTCTTCAACTGCCTTGCCGCAGGCATGCTCGGCGCTGTTGCGGTCACTGCGATTCTCGGCAAAGCCGAGAAGATACAGATGCCGGGGTTGATTGCGGCGTTCGGGTCGCTGGTGATCGGGGGATTCGCAAGTTACCTGCATCTCAAGACACCGACGCGGCTGTTCGGCCAGTTCGCGAACCTGGACTCTGGCATCACCCGCGAGCTCATCGTGACCGTCGTGATCGGCATTGTGATGGTGGCGTGCTATATCGCCCTGCGGAACAAGAAGGCGCTGTCCAAGCCGCTTGCCTGGTTCGCGCTCGTGGTGAGCGTCGTTTTCATCTATGTGATGAGCGACTCATACCTGATGGCAGCGAGGCCTGTGTGGGACACGGTGTTCCTCCCGCTGTACTACCTCGTGCAGTCTGTGCTCTTTGGCAGTCTCGGTGCGCTCGTCATCGCGAAGCTGAAGGCTGAGGATGACTCGCTTGTCGCGATTCTGGCCAAGTCAGCTCTGGTCTCTACAGGGGTGCTCGCGCTCGTTCTCGTTGGCTACATGGTCCACATCGGCTCGGTTATGAGTGAGTACACCGGTGCTGACTACATCTCCTATCACGTTGGCCCGTTCGTTGGCGTAGATGCGTCTTCTGGCTTCACGCGAATAGTCTCGGGTGACCTGGCCGTCGTCTTCTGGCTCGTCGTGGTCGTCGTGGGCCTCGCGGTACCGGCGGCGATCCTCGCCACTCGGAACAAAGGGAAGAACAGCACTTCACTAGCGACTCTGGCTGGCGCCGGGCTTGTTGCGGCGCTTGCGGGTGGCGTGGCGTTTCGCGCCATCTTGTACGTGGTGGGATCGACAGTGATGAAGTTCTAGTGTTCTGCCGGAGGTGCGAGCCGGGCCTGGTGCCGAGGTTCGCACCTCCGGTCAGTTCCGGACGTCGGGCTCCATCCGGCTCGATATTCGGAGCGCCTGAAAAGATCCACTGAGTGCCGCGTCGTTGCCGAAAGCGGGACGCGTGCCGGAGAAAGAAAGAGGGCCATATCCATGGACACCGGGGAGATGGCGGAACTGATTTCGGTCGTATCCGCGCGTCGAAAGACCTATTCACTTCTGTCCCGCATTTTCCGAGTCGAGGCTGATGACGCGCTGCTCGATGAGCTTGCATCGCTCGACCTCTGCATGACCGGTGACGAACTCATCGATGAGGGCTACGCAATGTGGCGGGACTTTCTTGCCTCGAGAGACGAGATGACGCTCCTGAACCTCGCAAGAGACTACGTCAGGGTCTTCATAGGTGCGGGCAGAGGCGCCCAAGACGCCGCCTATCCGTACGAGAGTGTCTACACATCCAAAGAGCGCGTGATGATGGCTGAGGCGCGCGATGAGGTGTTCGCAATCTACGCCTATGCCGGGCTTGCGAAGGACAAGAATTTCAAGGCTTCCGAGGACCACATCGCAGCCGAGCTTGAGTTCATGGCGTATCTCGCTGACAGGACGGTGGCATCTCTGGATCTCGGCGACGAGGATGTCGCTGCGGAGCTTCTCGCCCAACAGAGAAGCTTCCTCCTGGAACATCTGCTCGCCTGGGTCCCCTATGACTTCAGCAGCGACATGCTCCGTTTCGCGAGAACGGGACTCTACAAGGGACTCGCTCTTGTCACCCGCGGCTTCCTTGCGGCTGATGCAGGGTTCCTCTCGGACATCCTCTCTGAACAAGAAGAAAGTGAGGCGATGGCGCTTTGAACGCCAAGCCTGATGACACTAACGGCACCACTTCCGTATCCGGCGGGATATCTCGTCGTACGTTCGTCGAGGTCTCGGGGGCACTCGTTTCCATGCTCGCGCTCGGCGGTGCGGTCACGATCATCGCACCTGAGGAGGTGCTCTTGCGTCCGCCGGGGGCAGGCGACGAAGCGCGCTTCCTTGCACTGTGCACGAAGTGCGATCGCTGTAGGAGTGTCTGCCCTACCTCAGTGATCGCTCCTGCCACGCTCGAGGAGAGCCTGCTCCTCGCGAGGACGCCCAAGTTGGACTTCAAACTCGGTGAGTGCACGTTCTGCGGTGAGTGCACCAAGGTCTGCCCCACGGGCGCGTTGGCTCCGTACGTGACCGAAGAGATCTCCTTCGACAATGCGACACACCTCAAGCCGAACCTCTCGATCGGTCTGGCGGTTGTGAACGAACAGCGCTGTCTTGCCTGGGTTGACGCGAGCGGATGCACGCTGTGTTCACAGCTGTGTCCTTACGACGCGATATCGCTGGACGAGATCTCGCGCCCCCTGGTTGACGCGGACGCGTGCAATGGTTGTGGCATCTGCGAGTACATCTGTCCCTCTTCGCAATGGCGCAGCTACCTCGGTGGAGACGAGCGTGGCATAGAAGTCAAACCGATCGACACCAGGGAGGCCTGATGTGATGAAGAAGATGAAGGCTTCCAGCATGCGCCTTGTGACGATGCTTGCAGTCGTCGCTATCGTGGTGATCGGCCTGGCAACTCACTCCGGCACAGGAACGCTGTCCTCGTTCGGCATCGACTCGATCTCTGCGATCTGTCCTCTCGGAGCGCTCGAAACCCTTATCGCAAGCAAGCTTCTGGTGCCCCAGGCGCTTGTATCGTTAGTCGTCTTCCTTGTCCTCGCTGTCATTCTCGGTAAGGTGTTCTGCGCTTGGGTCTGCCCTGTCCCGCTGGCGAGGATGATCTTCCCTTCGCGCTACAAGAAGGCGCAAGAGGATCGTGCCTTGAGCGACTCGGAAGGATCCGGTGTCCCCGAGTCGTCAGAGAATGCGCATCCCGTCTACACGAGAGAGGCGGCGCTCGATGAAGAGGCCGCAGTGGATTCGGGAGCAGAAGTCATCGCCGACGAAGTCAAGCAGGCGGTCAGGCAGTCGGTGTTCCATAGCTCGAAGCCGTCGCGAGTGAAGCTTGACTCCCGCCATTTCGTGCTCGGTGGTGCACTCGTCTCGACCGCGGTCTTCGGGTTTCCCGTCTTCTGTCTGATCTGCCCCATCGGTCTTACTTTCGCGAGTGTGATCGCGCTCTGGCGCCTC
>CAZOSR010000066.1:0-8680 GCA_964582445.1 uncultured Coriobacteriaceae bacterium
CCTTGAGGTGCGTGCTGATTGTGTCCGCGCGGCACTGGACGACGGCCAGATCGTCATCGTCGCCGGCTTCCAGGGGATGACACCCGACGGGCATATCACGACGCTCGGCCGGGGTGGTTCGGACACCACGGCGGTCGCACTTGCTGCGGGGATCAGAGCCGACTTGTGCGAGATCTACACCGACGTCGACGGAGTGTACACGGCTGATCCGAGGGTCGTCCCCGACGCGCGGAAGATCGACGAGATCTCGTACGAGGCGATGCTGGAGCTGGCGGCGAGTGGCGCTGGCGTGTTGAATCTGCGCTCGGTGGAGTTCGCCCGTAACCACGGCGTGGTGATCCATTGCCGTTCGAGTTTCACGGACGCCCCGGGGACCATCGTGAGGGAGGCTGACGATTCCATGGAGCAGGCGATCATCTCGGGGGTCACGTGTGACTCCTCCGAGGCCAAAGTGACCATCCGCGACGTGCCGGACCGCCCGGGCGTGGCGGCATCGGTATTCACGCGCATGGCCGAAAGCAATGTCAATGTCGACATGATCATCCAGAACGTTTCAGAGGCAGGGACTACCGATATCTCGTTCACCGTCCCGGAGGCGGATCTCGTCCGGGCGCGACGTACAGCGGATGCAGTGGTCGCCGAGCTCGGTGCGCGCGAGTGGACCATCGATGACTCGATCGCCAAGGTGTCGCTTGTCGGCGCCGGCATGAAGACACACCCCGGCATAGCGGCCCAGATGTTCCGGGCTTTGTCGGATGCGGGGGTCAACATCGATCTGATCTCGACCTCTACGATCCGGGTCACCTGCGTTGTTGGCGGCGCGGATGCCGATATCGCTGTGAAGGCGCTCCACGCCAGTTTCGGTCTGGCTGATGATCAGATTCATGTTGAGAGCGTGCCGGGCTGCGGGGAGGGCGATGCCTGATGACCTGGGGCTATGCGATTCCTGACAACCCCACCGTTGCGGTGGCAGGTGCCACGGGTGCGGTGGGTCGCGAGATGCTGAACGTCCTCGAGCAGCGCCAGTTCCCCGCCTCGCGCGTCATCGCGCTGGCATCGCGCCGCTCCGCCGGTAAGACGATTCCGTACGGCGGTGGTGCCCTGACGGTCCAGGAGATGGGACCTGACAGTTTCGCCGGGGTCGACATCGCGCTGTTCTCGGCTGGCGCGTCCATCTCTCGCGAAATGCGCGACGCAGTGACCTCGGCGGGCTGTGTGATGATCGACAACTCCTCGGCGTTTCGCATGGAGGATGACGTGCCGCTCGTCGTTCCCGAGGTCAACGCACGCGATCTCACGTGGCACAGCGGTGTGATCGCGAACCCCAACTGCTCGACGATACAGATGGTGGTCGTGTTGGACGTCCTGCGGAAGCTCGCTCCGGTCAAGCGCGTCGTAGTCTCCACGTATCAGGCGGCGTCGGGCGCGGGTCAGGCAGCGATGGACGAGCTGTACGATCAAACCGGGGACTTCCTCTCCGGCCGGGATATCGTGCCCTCGGCATTCGCCCATCGGATCGCGTTCAACTGCATCCCGCAGATCGATGTGTTCATGGAGGACGGCTCCACCAAAGAGGAGTGGAAGATGGTCGCGGAGACCAAGAAGATCCTCGGCGACCCGGAGATCGGCATTGCGGCGACGTGCGTCCGTGTTCCGGTGCTGCGGTGCCACTCCGAGGCGCTCGCCATCGAGTTCTCAGAGCCCGTGCAAGTCACGGCAGCGCGTGAGGCTCTGGCCAGCGCACCGGGGGTCACCGTGCTCGATGAGCCCGCCGATCGGCTTTATCCGATGCCCGCTTTGCTCGAGGGTACCGACGACTGCTATGTCGGGCGGATACGCCGGGATGACAGCATCCCGCACGGACTGCAGCTGTGGATCGTGGCGGACCAGTTGCGCAAGGGAGCGGCTCTGAATACGGTACAGATAGCAGAAGCGCTTCTGGCGCGTTAATATCAGTACAGGTACGATACGCGCGCGCCTGGCAGGGCCGCATCGGATCCTACGGATGCACGGGGGCTGCGGTATGTCTGAGCAAACCATATTGATCGTTGAAGATGACGTCACGATCGCCCGCTTCGTCGAGCTTGAGTTGCAGCATGCCGGATACGGTGTGCTCCGGGCGGGTGATGGTGCCACCGCGATCGAACTCGTCCAGGAGCACGACATCGACCTTGTCATCCTCGACCTGATGCTGCCCGGCATCGATGGTCTCGACGTTGCCCGATTCATTCGGAAGCGTGGCTTGGGCATGCCGATCCTGATGCTCACTGCTCGCGCTGAGACTCAGGACGTGGTGGCGGGCTTCGAAGCGGGCGCCGACGACTATCTTCGCAAGCCGTTCGAGATTCCCGAGCTGCTCTCGCGTGTCCGCGCGCTGCTCAAGCGCACGTCTGCCGGTCCTGGACCGACGCTGACCGAGGCCTCAGGCGTGAGCATAGATGCAGAGCGTCGCCTCGCCACGCTCCGGGGCGAGACCCTCGACTTGACGGCAAAGGAGTTCGATCTGCTGTCCTTCCTTGTGGGCAATGCCGGGCGGGTCATCTCACGTGACGAAATCCTTGAAGCGGTTTGGGGGGCACAGCGCTCCACTGACTCTAACGTGATCGAGGTCTTTGTCTGTCACCTGCGCAACAAGATCGGTGACAACGATAATCGCATCATCCAGACCATACGCGGAGTCGGGTACTTCTTCGCGAGGGGCTGACAGCGGGTGCGGTTCTCATCGATACGCTCTCGCGTGGCGGTCATCTCCACCGTCTTCGCGGTCGCACTCGTGGGGAGCGTCTCCATCGGTACGTACGTGCTCGTCGCCAATGGAATGCGTTCGGCCGCCACGGAGACGGCTGATCGCCTTGCAGGCGCCGCCGGACGGGCGTTCGTCAACGCAGTCCGCGCTGCCGAAGATTCGGCACGCGGAGCCGGGTTCACTGGTGTCGACGCTGACGCCCGGGTCGCCGCACAGGTAACGGGCGCCCCTCCCACTCCTTTTGCGGAAGGTCTGGCGTACGAGGGGTCATTTGCGCTGTACGTGGTGGATGGAACCGATGGCGCGCCACGTCTCGCGTGGAGCGTGGGCGAGCCCGCTGATGCCGATCGGGAGTCGATCGACGTAGCACTGAGCACAGGCGAGATGCAGCAGCGGGTCTCCGGTGCGCAGCCGCTCTTCCTGGGAATGTTCATCGAGGCCGACCTGGGTCACCACGCCACCTACCTGCCGGTCCGCATTCCGGGTACCAACGAGGCGCTTCTCCACGTGTCCTACGTGCCGAAGGCACAAGAGGCGATTCTCGATGCAACACGGGCGCCGATGTTCGTGCTGGGTGCCGTGGCCCTGCTTGGCTCGCTGCTCATCGCGACAGGGGCCACTCGCTGGGCGGTCTCGCTCATTGAGAATCTCAAGCGAACGGCCGACTCCGTGGACGTTGGGATGCTCGATATACGGCTCCCCGAAGAGGGCGACAACGAAGTAGCGGACCTCGCGCGTTCGCTGAATCGGCTCATCGACAACCTGCAGCGTCGCAACGAGGTGCAGTCGCGGTTCATCGCTGATGCTTCGCACGAGTTGGCCACACCGGTGGCGGGCATCCGCGGGTATGTCAACATCCTCCGAGCGTGGGGAGGCGAGGACCCTGCGCTTCGCGACGAGGCGGTGGGTGCCATCGATCGCGAGTCACGGCGCATGGCACGGCTATGCAGCGATCTCCTGTCGCTTATCCGCAGTGAGGAGCAGATCGAATACCGGCAGGTCCGTTACGACATCAATGCGGTATGCCGTGAAGTGCTCGCCAACGCAGCGACCAGGTATCTCGACAAGGGGCATGAGTACACGGGTCCGGGCGAGGGGGCGCTTTGGCTCCACGGTGACCCGGATCGTATCGAGGAGGCGCTGGGCATCCTTGTCGACAACGCCTGCAAGTACACGCCCGGCGGGGGACACGTGTCGCTCACGACGCGCCGGTCGCGCGATCGCATCATCGTGGAGGTTGAAGACTCCGGGGTCGGCATCCCCGAGGCCGATATCCCTAACGTGTTCGAGCGCTTCTACCGCAGCGATCTCTCACGGTCGCACGAGACTGGCGGCTTCGGCCTGGGCCTTGCGATCGCCAAGCACATCATCGACGTGAGCGGTGGTACGGTGACCGTGCGCAGCGTGGTGGATCGCGGCACGACCTTTGAGATCGCGCTTCCACGTCAACGGGTAAGGTGAGCGTCGTGTCCATGCGGACGCGGGACATCGCCCAGGCGGGCGTCATCGCTGCAGCGTACGCTGCAGCCACTCTTGTGGCGATTCAGACGCCGCTCGGTTACGGGCCGATCCAACTGCGGGTCTCTGAGGCGCTCACCGTGCTCGCTTGTCTCACTCCGGCGGCGGTCCCGGGGCTGTGGGCGGGAACGTTCCTTGCAAACGCATGGATGCTCTCGAGCGTTGGAGCCCTTGGCCTGCTCGATGTAGTGTTCGGTTCGCTGGCAACATTACTGGGTGCGGCCTGGACGTGGCGTTATCGTGCACGGACGAGGCGCGCGCTCCTGGGGCCGGTGATCGCAAACGCACTGATTGTTCCCGCGTACTTGCCGGTGATGCTTGCCGGCGTAGCGGGCGTGGATCTCTATCGCATCGAGAGCCTCGGGATAGACGCGTCCGGAACATGGTTTGCGATGTACTTGTTCGGTGTGGTGACAGTGGGCGCCGGGCAGGCTATCGTCGTGTACGGGTTGGGGCTGCCATTGCTCACGCTGATGAAGCGTCTGGGTGTGGGTGCCCGACCTGATACCGATGTCTAGGGGGGATCGTGCCGGGGACCGACGAAATGGCGCATGCTCCGCTGATCGAACAGCGCAAGGATGATTGTGCCGAGTGCTGGTGCTGCGTGCGCTGCTGCCCCGTGCGAGCGATCAGGATCACGGGCGACCGCTCTGAGATCGTGCAGGAGAAGTGCATCGGTTGCGGTCAGTGTGTCAGCGAGTGCAGTCGTGGAGGCTTCGTTGTGCGCGATGATACCGATCGCGTGCGAGCGCTCATCCGCTCGCGCCGCCCGGTGGTCGCGCTGCTCGCCTGCGAGTTCATCGCTGCGCTCTACCCGATGACCGTCTCGCAGGTGGAGCGTTCTCTCGAAGCCATCGGCTTCTCATCCGTGGAGACCACTCTGCTGGGAGAAGAGCTCGTTGCCGCAGCGTACGAGCAGCTCCACGCCCGTCTCGAGAGCCCTATCAGCATCCGTTCAACATGTCCTGTCGCCGTGGACTACGTGCGCAAGTACCACCCGGGGTTCGTTCCGGCCCTGGCGCCGCTCGTTCCTCCGTATATCGCACAGGCCCGCCTCATCCGCAGCCTGTATCCTGCCGACGTGGCCGTGGTCTACATCAGTCCGTGCTTCGCGCGGAAAGACGAGATCCGCGATCCTGAACTGGCGGGTGTCGTAGATGCTGCCATCGACTTCACGGAACTGAAGCGCATGATCGTCGAGACCCGTCCTCTGGCGCCCGGAGGCTCCGTGGCAACCCCGCTTCCCAGTAGGCCCAGTGCGCTCAAGGAGATCTCGCTGACTGACGGCTTCCCACGGCAGACGCTGGTCTCCCGTGATCCCACCGGCTGCACCATGAGCGTGGTCAGGGGAATCGAGGACATCGATCGTCTGCTCACGGCGATTGCGGCGGGCGAGACCGGGCCGCAGGTGATCGACATGCTCAACTGTGAGGGCTGCATCGACGGCCCTGCGGTCAATCCGGGGCTCTCTCTGTTCGCGAAACGGAATGTGGAGTCCGCAGCGCGACGCGCTCCGGGTACCACGCGCGTGAGCACGCGCGCCATGCTCGGTATCCTACCGGTGGTCGACACCGTCCGGTCATTCATCGCGGAGCCTGTGACTGTCCCTGTGCCTGACAGTGGTGTGGTGGATGTGGTCCTTGCCGAGGGTGGGTTGACGCGCGAGACGGCACCGGACTGCGGCGCGTGCGGGTGGCCGAGTTGCGTGGAGCACGCCGCCGCCATCCACAATGCCGAATCATCGTGGGACCTGTGCCTTCCGCTCCAGCGCAGACTGCTTGCCGAGCATCGTGCGCAGGTCGAGGAAGCCGAGACGCTCGACGGCCTTACGCGAATCTGGAACCGCCGCGTGTTCGGCGAGCGGCTCGACATCGAGCTTGCGCGTGTCGTGCGGTACAAGAGTCCACTGTGCCTCATGCTGCTCGACCTTGACGGCTTCGGGCGTGTCAACGAGACGTTCGGGCGCCCCTCAGGCGATATCGTGCTCCAGGAGATCGCTCGCCGCCTCGATACCGGGCTCCGCACCACCGACGTCCTCGGCCGATGGACCGGAGACCGTTTTGCGATCGCGCTGCCGGGCATCAACAAGACCGAAGCCTTCGTGGTTGCTGAGAAGCTCCGTGAGGCGGTGACCGAGAACCTCGCGGTCGTCACAGAAGGCGGGTATACACAGGACGTGCGTGTTACCGCGTCGATCGGGGTGGCATCTGCGAGCGCCACGACCGACGCCCTGGAGTTGCTCGAAGCGGCCGACGGAGCGCTTCTCGATGCGCTTGATGCCGGTGGGGATACGGTGCGTCTGGCTCGCGGTTAGGAGGAGCCATGGCGCACGAAGCGCTGCTCTGGGAGCCCGACGGGCAGCGTATACGCTGCCTCCTGTGTCCCAACGACTGTCGCATCCTGCCGGGGCATCGTGGAACCTGCGGGGTCCGCCAGAACATCGACGGGCGTCTCGTGGCGCTCACCTACGGGCTGGTCTCGTCAGTTGCGGTCGATCCGGTCGAGAAGAAGCCGGTCTACCACTACCGCCCCGGTACGCAGGTGCTGTCGTTGGGCAGCGTGGGGTGTTCGATGCGGTGCGGGCACTGCCAGAACTGGCAGATCAGCCGCGCAGCACCCGGCGATGGAGGGCTTGAGACCCTGCCGGCCCCCTCAGTTCCTGGGTTGGCTGTCCGGCACGGGTGCTCGGGGGTGGCTTTCACCTACAACGAGCCGGTGATCTGGGTCGAATACGTGGCCGACGTGGCTGCAGCATCGAGGGCCGCCGGACTCTTCACGATCATGGTGACCAACGGCTACATCACCGAGGCAGGGCTCGACCTCATCGGACCACTCATCGATGTGTGGCGGGTCGATGTGAAGGGATTCGACGACACCACGTATCGGAGACTCTGCAAGGTTCGCTCAGTCCGCCCGGTGCTGGACGCGGCGGTCCGCGCGCAGGAACGCTGGGGCATGCATGTCGAGGTGGTCACGAACGTGATTCCCACCGTCAACGATACGGAGCAGACTCTCCGCGGGATCGCGGACTGGATCGCCGGTGCGCTTGGCCCGGACACGCCATGGCACGTGACGCGGTTCTTCCCGTATCTCGACTTCTCGCATCTCCCACCCACGCCGCTCGAGGTGCTGGAGCAGGCACGGGCGATCGGGCTTGAGGCCGGGCTGCACCATGTATACGTAGGCAATGCTCAGGTTCCTGGCGGTGAGGACACCGTCTGTCCAGCATGTGGTGCTCTTGTTGTGGAACGTCACGGCTACAGCATCGATGCCCGTGGACTGCGGGCGGGGCGATGCAGGGCATGCGGCGCCGATCTCGGCATCATCGAACCCGAGGAACCGCTATGATTGGAGGCGCTTCTGCCGGACACGGAGGCGCTTCTGAAAGGAACACCGTGCGACCAACCGTAATCATTCCAACGTTCTGGACACGCCGCCGGAGTCGTGGCATCGACAGGAAGGCCGCCCATTTCGATCATCCGACGCTGGTGGGCCAGCCAGGTCCCCTCTCCGAGTGCGTGCGCTCTCTTGAGAAGCTGAGCGGGCTCGGCAAGGTCGTTGTTCTCGTGGCGGCGGCGGACGAGACAACGGCGAATGCGGCTGAAGACGGCGTCCGCGAGCTGTTGGACGAGTTGCCGGGCATCGACTCATTCGTTGTCGGACCTGCAGAGATGGGGTCGCTTCACCGCAGGCTGGAGCAGTTGGAGTTCGCCGACGTGATGGGCGCGGTCGATCTGAGCAGCTACGGAGGCGTACGGAACGCGGGTCTTGCCGTGGCCGCCGCACTTGGCAGCGAGTCGGTGGTCTTCATCGACGATGATGAGGTCGTCGCGGACCCCGAGTTCCTCACGCGCGCGATGGAGGGGCTTGGTCAGGTTGATGAGAAAGGCCGGCCTGTGCTCGCGAAGACCGGCTACTACCTGGATGATCGAGGGCAGTGTGAGACTGCCGGGCCTACTCCCTGGACAGACACGTTCTGGCGCCAGAACGAGCAGTTCGATCGCGCGCTCGCCGTGATAGGCAAGTCGCCCCGGATGAAGCCGACTGCGCTCGCGTTCGGCGGCTGTCTTGCCCTGCACCGTGATGTGTACTGTAACGTGCCATTCGACCCGTGGGCTGTCCGCGGGGAGGATATCGACTACGTGATCGACGTCCGTATGCACGGTGCCGACATGTACCTGGACAACGCATGGTCGATCGTCCACAGACCGCCAGCCCCCCCGAGCCGGGCGCTGCTCTTCAAGCACGATGTGTTCCGCTTCATCTACACCCATCGCAAGCTCGAGTTCGCCAAATCGCAGGTTGATCTGCGTCAGGTCACGCCAGAGTCTCTGATGCCGTATCCGGGGCACCTCGTCGATGCATCGATCGGGTGGCGCACGCGTTTGACAGCGCTGCTCCGAGCTCTTGGGGGCA
>CAZOSR010000066.1:8690-9358 GCA_964582445.1 uncultured Coriobacteriaceae bacterium
CTACCTGGACATCGCTGCGAAGGTGGTTCCCGAGGCCCAGCGCTATGCTCGCGAGAACTGTGAGCGGTACTTCACCTTCCAGCGCCGGTGGCCGATGCTCATGGATCGCCTGTGGAACGATATCGCCCTCGGATCGCTCTTCTCCGGTGAGCGCCGCGTCGATCGCGGGGCCCTCACGGGTCGCTTCCCTGTGATCAAGGCCGACTGAGCGGATGTCGGGATCCTGGTTGCCTGCTGTAGCGATCGGTTTCGCGGCAGGGTATCTATCGGGGCAGTTCGGTATCGGCGGCGGAATCATCACAACCCCCGCGATTCGTCTCCTGCTCGGGGGGTCGGAACTCATCGCGGTCGGTACGCCCCTTCCGGTCATCATCCCTACCGCAATCTCAGGCCTTGTCGAGTATGCGCGCAGGGGCCTCCTGGACGTCCGGGCCGGTCTGTCGATCGGCCTCATAGGCGCCGGGTTCTCGGTGCTTGGAGCGTGGCTCACTTCTCTCACTGGCGGCGATCTCGTGCTCTACGTCACAGCAGCGCTGATCGTGTGGATGGCCATCGACATGCTGCATCTTGCAGTGCGGCCAGCGCCTGCTGCTCACAGCGCCGCTAATGCCCAGGGTCGGAGGGAATCGTGGGTGTGGCTTGCGGGAATCGGCGTGGTGACCGGTCTG
>CAZOSR010000067.1:0-9188 GCA_964582445.1 uncultured Coriobacteriaceae bacterium
GATCGCCACGGGGAACGCTGAGGCGCTCGAGCGGCTGGGCTTGATCGCCGACGCGTTCCTGCTGCACGATCGCGACATCTACTCGCGGTACGACGACTCCGTGGAGCGGCACACCCCCGATGTGGGCGTGGAGCACATCAGGCGCGCCCGCGGCCGCGCTCCCTTCCCGCTCAGGGCTCCGTTCACGAGCGAGGTGGACATACTCGCAGCCGGGCCCGAGCAGAAGAACACGTTCTGCCTGCTCACCGGGACGCATGCATTCGTGTCGCAGCACATCGGCGACATGGAGAACGCCGAGACGCTCGCGAGTTTCGAGCGCACGATCGCGCTCTACGAGCGGCTGTTCCGGGTGCGCCCCCAGATCGTGGCCTACGACCTGCACCCCGAGTACCTTTCCACCAAGCACGCGCTCTCCCTCGGCCTGCCCGCGATCGGCGTGCAGCACCATCACGCGCACATCGCCAGCGTGACGGCCGAGCACGGCGTTGCCGAGCGGGTGCTCGGCGTGGCGCTCGACGGCACCGGCTACGGCACCGACGGCACGATCTGGGGCGGCGAATGGCTGGCTGCCGAGTGGGCGGGCTTCGAGCGGGTGGCGCACCTGCGCACGCTGCCGCTCCCGGGCGGCGCCGCCGCGATCCGGCGTCCCGCGCGGATGGCGCTCGGCGCCCTCTCCGAGTGCGGGCTTCTCGACCACCCGGGGGCAGCCCCGCTTCTAGCGCGACTGGCCGAGGGCGAGGAGCGGACCGTCCTCGCGATGATCTCGCACGGCCTCAACACACCGATGACGAGTTCCATGGGACGGCTCTTCGATGCGGTCGCATCCCTGGCGGGTGTGCGTGACGATGCGCTCTACGAAGGGCAGGCGGCCATCGAGCTGGAAGCGCTCGCCGACCCTGCCGCCCCCGGCGCCTACGCGTTCGCCCTGCTCGAGGAGCCGGGAGGCGCGCTCGTGGTGGACAGCGCTCCGGTGCTTGCGGCCGTGCTCGACGACGTTGCCGCAGGCGTGGAAGCGCCGGCGATCTCGATACGGTTCCACCGGGCGGTGGTGTCGGCGGTCGTGGCCGTGTGCGCCCACCTTGCGCCGGATCTCGGTGTGCGCCATGTCGCCCTGGCCGGCGGCGTGTTCATGAACCGCCTGGTGGTGCGCGGCTGCGTTCTCGGCCTCCGCGAAGCCGGACTCGAGCCGCTCGTGCACCACGACCTGCCCGCCAACGACGGCGGCGTCTCCTTCGGCCAGGCCGTCGTGGCGTGGGCGCGGCTAGCGAAGAGGTAGTGCGGACCCCGGCCGCAGACCGGACGGTACCCGTCCGCACTCGGCAAGGATGCCACCTCCCGCTATAGTGGACAGGTGCCATCGATGGCTGACCGTACGCACGAAGCAGGAGGGTCTGTATGTGCCTCGCAATCCCCGCGCGGATCGTCTCGGAGCCCAACGAGATCGAGATGGCCGAGGTCGATATCCTCGGCGTGAAGCGTCACGTGAGCCTCATGATGACCCCGGATGCGGAGGTCGGCGACCACGTGCTCGTGCACGCCGGTTTCGCCATACAGAAGATCGACGAGGAGTTCGCTGCCGAGTCGCTCGACATGCTGCGCCGGATGGGCATCAAGCACGCAGATGAGCTCGCAGCCGAGCTCGACGGCACCTCCGAGACCGCCGAGGTGCCCGCCCCGTGAACGATATCCTCGAAGGCTTCCGGGACCCAGAGGTAGCACGACAGCTCGTTGATGAGATCCACCGCATAGCGGTCGAACCGTGCACGCTCATGGAGGTCTGCGGCACACACACGATGGCTATCGCCAAGCACGGACTGCGCGGGGTGATGCCCGAGACCATCAAGCTTCTCTCGGGCCCCGGTTGTCCGGTATGCGTGACTGCTAACCCCGACATCGACCTCGCCATCGAGATGGCACGCCAGCCGGGGGTGATACTCACCACATTCGGCGACATGATGAAGGTCCCCGGTTCGTACTCCTCGCTCGCCCGCGAGAAGGCCGAGGGTCGAGACGTGCGCGTGGTCTACTCCCCGCTCGATTCGCTTTCCATCGCCGAGCGCGAGCCGGACAAGCACGTCGTGTTCCTCGGTGTGGGTTTCGAGACGACCGCCCCCACCGTGGCGCTCACCATCCGTGAGGCTGCCCGCCGCGGGCTGCCGAACTGGTCGGCGCTTTCACTCCACAAGACCGTCCCGGGCGCGCTCGAGGCTCTCGTGAACGATCCCGAGGTTCGCGTGACCGGATTCATCCTCCCCGGCCACGTCTCCACCATCATCGGCACCGGCCCCTACGAGTTCCTGGCGCGCGAGTACGGTGTTCCCGGCGTCATCACGGGCTTCGAACCTGTTGATGTGCTCCAGGGCGTCTGGATGCTCGCGAAACAGCTTGCCGAGGGGCGCGCCGAGATCGAGATCGCGTACGGCCGTGGTGTGGAAGCCAGCGGCAACCCCGCCGCTATAGCGGCGATCGATCAGGCCTTCGAGCCCTGCGACGCCGAGTGGCGCGGCATCGGGGTCATCCCGGGGACGGGTCTCGCACTGCGGCCGGAGTTCTCGGCCTACGACGCCCGCACCCGCGTGCCAGTCACTGTGCCCGAGCCCCGCGAGATCAAAGGATGCCAGTGCGGCGATGTGCTGCGCGGCGTGGTGCTGCCGTTCGAATGCAAGCTGTTCGGCAAGGGCTGCACCCCCGAGCACCCCATCGGCCCGTGCATGGTCTCGAGCGAGGGCTCATGCGCCGCATACTACCGCTACACCGACTACGGCAAGGAGTAGATCCATGCGCTCAGACCGTATCATGCTCGCCCACGGCAGCGGCGGCACCATGATGAAGGAACTCATCGAGGAGATCTTCGTGGCCGAGTTCGGCGACGAGGTGCTCTTGCGCATGGATGACGCAGCCGCGCTGGACTTCCCGGGCGCCCGCCTGGCCTTCTCCACCGACACGTACACCGTCTCCCCGCTTTTCTTCCCCGGGGGTGACATCGGCCGGCTCGCCGTGTGCGGCACGGTGAACGACGTCGCCACCTCCGGTGCCCGGCCACTCTACCTGTCCGTTGGCTTCGTACTGGAAGAGGGCATGCCGGTCGAGGACCTCAAGCGGATCCTCGTCTCGATGCGCGATGCGGCCGCCGAGGCAGGCGTGCGCATCGTCACCGGTGACACCAAGGTCGTGGAGCGCGGCCACGGCGACGGCTGCTACATCAACACGGCAGGTGTGGGCGCTCTTCCCGACGGCGTGGACCTCTCCGGCTCGCACTGCAAGCCGGGTGACGTGGTGCTGCTCTCGGGCACCCTCGGGGATCATGGCATCGCCGTCGTCTCCACGCGAGAGGGCCTCGAGTTCTCCACCGATATCCGTACTGATGCCGCGCCGCTCGCAGCCCTCGTTGCCGCCGTCCTTGAGGCAGCGCCTGACGTCCGCTGCTTCCGCGACCCCACCCGTGGCGGTCTCGCGAGCACCCTGAACGAACTCGCGGGAGCCTCAGGAGTCTCCATCACGGTGGAGGAGACCGCCGTGCCGGTGAACGACCAGGTGCGCGGCGCTTCCGAGATGCTCGGCTACGACGTCTACCAGGTGGCCAACGAGGGCAAGATGGTGGCGATCGTCCCGGCGGCGCAAGCCGAGGCAGCACTCGCTGCGATGCGGACAGCGCCCTATGGCGCCGAAGCAGCTGTCATCGGCACGGTAGCCGAATCCCCCGCTGGCAAGGTCTACGTGCGCACAGCCTTCGGCGCTACCCGCATCATGGACATGCTCGTCGGCGAGCAGCTGCCGCGGATCTGCTGATGCGCGATGCGTGACGGTGTCGCGCCCTCATCCGATGCCCGCCTCTCGGGGCTTGCCCGCATCGCGCTGGCGGGCGTTGTGTGGGGCACCATACCCCTCGTACTGCGTGCGGCCAACGGAGATCCCACCGTCAAGGTCTTCTACCGTGTCTTCTTCGCGGCGCTGGCGACGAGCACCTGGATGCTCGTGTCAGGCAGGTGGCGTGAGCTTACGCAGCTCGACCCTGCAGCGCTGCGCCGGCTCGTTCGACTCGGAGTCCTCGTCGCGGTGAACTGGCTGCTGTTCATCTCAGCCTTCGAGTTCACCGAAGTCGCGACCGTAGAGCTTCTCGGCTACACGGGACCGGTATTCGTGGCCGCGCTGACGCCGCTGGTCACCGGGGACCGGTTCGACCGTCGTGTCGTGCTCCCGCTCACGCTCGCCATGGGAGGCATCGCCGTGATCTTGCTCCGCCACGGGCTCACGCTCGGAAGCAGCCGCCAACTGTTCGGAGCGATCCTCGCTGCGGGTTCGGCACTCACGTACGCGGCCATGCTCCTGCAGTCCAAACGGTTGCTCCATGGTGTCTCAAGCAGCGCACTCATGGTCGTGCAGTACTCCACTGCATCCGTGGTGCTACTACCGCTCGCCGCCTACTCGTATGCCACCGGCGGCGCACCTGGCTCATTGGCAGCCCACGGCGCCTTGATCACCCTGGGTATCGTGCACACGGCACTCGCCGGCATCCTGTTCTACTCAGGTCTGCGTCACGTGCGCGCAGACCATGCCGGTGTGCTCATGTACGCCGAGCCGGTGAGCGCCGTCATCTTCGCGGCCCTCTTCCTGCACGAGCCGTTGACCGTGAGCACCATCGTGGGCGGTATGATGGTAGTGGCGGGCGGAATCATCGTCGCCCGGATGGAACCGATGCCCGGCATCGAGACGCCGGAGCCCATCATCACCGTCGATGCGCCCTGAGGAGGCACCATGGCCGCTCGAGACCGGTTGATCGAGATCGACGCCGTGCGCAGACTACGGGAGCGCGACGCGAGTCTCTTCAGCGACGACCTGGACCAGCGAATCCCTATCATGCAGCGTCTTGGATGGACGGACCTTGCCGAGAGGGCGACCGGGCGGATCCCACTCCTCACCGCGCTCGCTGAAGCAGTGACTGCCGAGGGCGCCACCGATGTGTTGCTGCTTGGCATGGGCGGCTCATCGCTGGCCCCGCTCGTGATGGAGCGGGTCATCGGTCGTGGAGACGGCTCGCCCCGGCTTCACGTCCTGGACACGACCTCCCCCGTGCAGATCACCGAGACGTTGGCCTCGCTCACGCCGGAGAGCACGTACGTGGTGGTGGCGAGCAAGTCGGGCACCACGATCGAGCCACTGTCGCTGTACGCGATCGTTCGCGGCTGGTTCGAGGATGCGGGATTGGACAAGCCAGCGATCGGACGCCGGGTGATCGTGATCACGGACCCCGGCTCCCCTCTGGAGAAGCTGCGCCAACGCGACATGCTCAGGACCACACTCACAGCTCCCGCAACGGTCGGCGGCCGCTACTCCGCACTCTCGCTGTTCGGCCTGGCACCGGCAGCGCTCGTCGGCATCCACCTGCAGAGCCTCGTGCTCCGGGCGCAGGCGATGGAGAGCGCATGCGCCCTGCCGGTTGACGAGAACCCGTCGGCGATGCTCGCGGCATGGATCGCGGATGCGTGGGAGGCGGGCCACGACAAGCTCACGCTCGTCACCTCCGAGCGCTATGCGCCCTTCGGCCTGTGGGTCGAGCAGCTCATCGCGGAGTCGCTGGGCAAGAACGGAGTCGGGATCGTGCCGGTGATCGAGACCGCGCCTGCGAGTCCGGAGGCCTACGGATCCGATCGGGCATTCGTCGTCCTGCGCTTTGGAGATGACACCCGGATGGCCGACTGGTCGTGCGCCACGGCCGAGGTCCATCCCGTCTTCGAGCTCACGGTCACTGACGTCTTCGATCTAGGCGCCGAGTTCGTGAGATGGGAGCATGCTGTCGCGCTGGCCGGCGTGCTGCTTGGCGTGAACCCGTTCGACGAGCCATCGGTCACCGAAGCCAAGAAGGCCACCTCGGCCATACTTGAAGGTGGCGCCTCGGAAGTGCCACAGGCCACCGCGGACATCGGCGGCACGTGGATAACCTGTGCGGGCGGCCTGACCTGCGACAGCCCGTCATCGCGGGTCGGAGCGATCCGCGCGGCGCTCGCGGCGCTCCAGCCCACAGACTACCTTGCGCTGCTCGTCTACGCACCCGACGACCCCGAGCGGCTCGAACCGCTCTCCGACGCATGCGCAACGGTCGCGCACACCACCGGCCATGCCGTCTGCCTGGAGGTCGGTCCGCGCTACCTGCACTCCACAGGCCAGCTGCACAAGGGCGGCCCCGACACGGGGGTATTCGTCCTGGTCACTGCACGCGACCGGATCGATGTACCGGTCCCCGGCAAGCACTACGGCCTTGCTGCGCTGCACCGCGCACAGGCCGAAGGTGACCTCGTGACGCTTGTGCGACACGGACGCCGGGTACTCAGGCTCGATCTCCCATCGACCAGCTCCGCGGCGCTGGCAGCGCTGGCGGACGAGCTCACAGCCGCCGCCAGGCACTGATACCGCACATCACGGCACGAGCATGCCGGCCCGCCTTCCGGCGAGACCGGCATGCCCTGCCTGGACCTTCTGGGGGAAAGGTCCGAGGACTGATGATCACTTCGCTTTGCCGAACATCGATCCGACCTTGTCCAGGCCGTACTGCTTCTCATGCCGCTCGCTCGCGGTGCCGTGTATGCGCATCCAGACCCGGTCCACGTTCTTGGGCAGCTGTCCATCGAGCTTGCTCACGACGATGATGGTCAGCAGGCCGAGCGGGAACGTGAAGAGCACCGGGTAGGTCAGGCTACCGACGAAGCCGACGAGACCGTCCTTACCGATGGTCCCCAGCTGCTGCAGGATGTTCAAGAAGATGATCGTGATCGACCCGAGGAGCCCGACCACCATGCCCGCTGTGGCACCCTTCTCCGTGGTCCCCTTCCACCAGATGCCGGTGAGAAGCATCGGCACGAAGGCGGAGGCACCCACCGAGAACGCCCAGGTGACCATCATGGCGATGAGCGCCGGATACGCTTGATCGAGCCCGAAGTGCGGTATCGCCAGACCGATGAGGAGTGCGATGCCAGCGAACACCAGGACCGACACCTTGCCGAATGCCACGCGCTTGGCCTCGGTCGCGTCCTTGTTGATGTACTTCTCGTAGACGTCATGCCCGAGTGCGGATGCCGCCGCGATGAGCAGCCCGCCGACCGTGGAGAACATGGCAGCGAATGCTCCGGCCGACACCACGCCCATCAGCCACTGGCCTCCGAGGATCTCACCGAGCGTCGGCATGATCTGATCCGGCTTCACCAGCAGGCCGTGAACCGTCGCGGCGTTGAGCGTGCCGCCGCCTGCCAGGTAGTCACGCACGATACCGATACCCGCGAGACCGGCGATCGGAGCCAGTATGTAGAACGTCCCGATGAACACGAGCACCCAGAACGTGGACCGGCGTGCCGCCTTGCCGGACGGGTTGGTGTAGTAGCGATTGAGGATGTGCGGGAGCCCCGCCGTGCCCAGCACCAGCGCGAGTACCATCGAGAACTGGTCGAACCCGTTGTAGCGGTGGCCCGGCTCATTGAACAGCATGTCTCTGAGTTCGTGCAGCTTGTTGCCGGCATAGAAGGCGACGGGGATCTTGCCCTCGGCGTCGCTGGCGATGAACTCATCCACGGCTGCCAGCTCGTCTGCATTCATGACCGCTGCAGCCTTGTCGTACGGCGTCACACCGTTGGCATCCGGCGTGGTCAGCTCCTCGGCCGTGTATGCCTTCGTGTTGACGATCGGCTGCTGCGAGGCTTCCTCGAGCCCCGACGGGTAACCGAATCCGTTGCCGAACGCGAACACCGCGACAAGGATCATCGCGAAGGCCAGCCACCAGAACTGGAAGATCTGGTTCATCGTCGTGCCCTTCATGCCTCCCACTGAAACGTAGAACGCGATGATGGCGGCCACGACGACAACGCCCGAGGTGTATGCATCCATGCCGAAGATCCCTTGGCCCACAAGGACCTGCCAGGTCGTCCCCGCTCCGTACATCTGCGGAGCCATGTAGAAGAGCGACGTCAGCAGGACGGCGAGCACGGTGATCAACCGGATACGGCTGCTGCCGAACCGGCCGAACGCGAAGTCGGCCACCGTGTACTCGCCGAACCGCCGGAGCGGCGAGGCGATGAAGAGAACGACGACCATGAAACCACCGGCGAACCCTGCCGCGTACCATACGCCGTCCAAGCCTGAAGCGTAGACCGCAGCCGCCACGCCCAGGAACGACGCAGCCGAGAGGTAGTCACCGGATATCGCCGAGGCGTTGGCAAACGAGCCGACCTTGCGACCGGCAAGGTAGAAGTCGGCGGTGGTGCGGGTGAAACGACGCGAGAACACCGACAACCCGATGGTGAACAGCGTCAGACCGATGACGAGGACGATAGCGATCGTGTTCATGACTGCGCCCCCTCACCAGCTGCACTGGCGATCATCTCGGCCATGTGCTCAAGCCGTTCGTCGAGCTTGTCCGCCTGCTTGGAGTAGGTCCAGGCCATGGTCCAGAGGAAGACGTAGTAGAGAAGGGACACGAACAGGTAGTTGGCGGTGAAGCCGCCCCAGATCGGGACTGCGTACCAGGCCTTCCACCAGACGGACGCCGCCGGTATAGCCAGCGTCACGGCGAAGAAGATGGCACCGTACGTGAAACTCAACTTGCGCTGGGCGCGGAAGACCACATCGACGCTCTCGATCGTGTCGACGTGATCACCGTGACGGATGTGCTTCTCATCGCCGGTAGCGGTTGCGGCGCTCTGAAGCTTCGAATCTCCCATGCCTGCACCTCCTTGGTCTGCTACGAGCCGGTCACCCGGCGATCAGTCGGCCTTCACAACGAGTACGGGGATCGGCGAGCCTTTGACCACCGTCTCCGCCACACTGCCGAGCGCGATCCTCTTCATGCCGGTGCGCCCGGTGTCGCCGACGACGATCATGTCTGCCTTCCAGCTCTCAGCCACGGCCACGATGCGCCGTGCGACCCCGCCCTGGACGACCTCGACCTCGCACTCGACACCGTTGCGATCGCACATCGTCTTGGCGATGGCGAGGCCCTTCACCGATGGGTGGATGCCCTCGTACACGTCCTCGGACATCGCTTCCTCGGGATACTCCAGTGCGTCGAGGCCGGTATCGACGTAAATGACCTTCATGCTTGCGCCGAAGGTCTTGGCGAGCATCACGGCGTATTCGGTCGCCGCGATCGAGGGACTTGACCCGTCCGTCGCCAGAAGGATGCGCCCCATCTCGTGGCAGATCTC
>CAZOSR010000068.1:0-9070 GCA_964582445.1 uncultured Coriobacteriaceae bacterium
GCCTGATAGGTGGGCAACACGCTGTCATACGGGCCCTTGTGCACGGCGGTCACCACCTGCATGCCCTCTACCCGTTTCACTCCGATGCCGCTCTCGTCGGGTTCGGACTCGGGCACCTCTCCTGTCAGCTGGACCTGCAGCTCCCAGATGGCATCGGCCTCAGAGGCGTCCGAGGGTATGTTGAAGTAGATCGCCGTGGGCGCTCCTTTGGCCTTGAGCTCGTGCCGGGCGATCCATTCGTAGAGCTTCGAGAACCCGGCCGGCGTCTGATCGTAGGCGCCGCGCATCGGAAGGTAGGCAACTGGCCCGGGGAGTACGTTCCTGATACTTGCTATCATGGGCCTGCTCCTCCCAAGAGGGGTATATGTGAGAACGAGAACACACCGAGGGTACGCCCACGGCGGAAGAGATGCCAATCGCGGCCCCGGCGGGCGCGGACGGAAGGGATGACCGATGATGAGGCGTTGGATGCTCGGACTACTTGTAGCGGCGCTCGCACTTGCGGTAACGGGGTGTTCCGCCGTTGAGGACAAGATCGGCGAGGAGGTCGCCGAGGGGATCATCGGCAGCGCCACCGGCACCGATGTGGAGATGGATGACGACAGCGTTACCATTTCCGGTGATGACGGGGATGTCACGGTCTCCGGCGGCACCGAGGTTCCCAAGGAGTTTCCGGACGACTTCCCGCTGCACGATACCGCCGAGTTGGATTCGGTCTCGAGTATCGAGAGCGGGGACGAGGCCTCCTTCTTCCTGAGCATGACCTCCTCCGAGTCCGCCGATGATATGTACGAGTGGTACAAGAGCGAGCTCGACGATGAGGGTTGGGAGATCGTCAGCGACATGAAGACGACCGGCGACGGGGGTACGACGGCGATCATCAGCGCGAAGAAGGACAACCTAGACGGCTCGG
This sequence comes from uncultured Coriobacteriaceae bacterium, assembly GCA_964582445.1. Taxonomy (GTDB): domain Bacteria; phylum Actinomycetota; class Coriobacteriia; order Anaerosomatales; family Anaerosomataceae; genus Anaerosoma. The sequence goes on from CAZOSR010000068.1 coordinate 914, forward strand.
TCACGATCGACGCAACGGATGCCGGTAGCGACATCGGTGTCATCGTGACGGAGAAGTAGCGATCGAACCACACGCGGATGATGCGGCCCCTGCCGGGATGGCGGGGGCCGCATTTCGTACACGATGCCGTGTGCCTGCTCCAGCCCTAAGGCCGCCTACTTCACCACTACGAGGGATGCAGTGGTGACCCCATCGGCAGTAGGTTCGGACACGACCAACACAGCCGCTCCGGCCGAAAGCTCGCCAGCGTCCTCGGTATACGCCACCACGGTGTCCTCATCGGTGTAGATTGTCTGCGACCCGGTCTCGAGCGAGAGGGTGATCGCGTCGTCCGCCACCTCGAGGACCTCACCTTCGAGCGTGCCGCCCCGGGCCGGTCCACCCATACCGGCGCGATCGCCCATGTTCTCCTCAAACCACGACTGCCGCTCCTCGGCGGTCATGGCCTCCAGTTCGGCCTGCTGCTCGGTGCTCATCTCCGCAAACGGGCCGCGTCCCCCCATGGTGGCGTCTGCGGGGGGCATTCCCGCAGCACCATCCGGGACCGTTGCGTTCTGGTAGACCGTGCCTCCCCAGAACGCTCCCCCGGTGAGTAGGAGCGTGGTTGCGGTGAGCGCTGCGATCTTGGCTGTACGGTTCATCACGGTTCCTTTCGTGAGTTGCGTGAGGCGGTTCGTCTACTGGTACCGGAGCGCATCGATCGGACTAAGCGCCGCCGCACGGCGCGCAGGGTAGTAACCGAACACGATGCCGATGAACGCACAGACTCCGGCGGCGAGGAGAACCGAATCGACGGTGATGACTGCGCTCACACCGAGCAGGTTGGCCGCGACGAAGCCGATGATCCATCCGGCGACGATGCCGAGGACACCGCCGATGAGCGTCAGCGTGATCGACTCGGCAAGGAACTGCGCGGAGATAGCGCTGCTGTCGGCGCCGATCGCCTTGCGCAGGCCGATCTCACGGGTACGCTCGGTCACCGTGGTGAGCATCATGTTCATGATTCCGATGCCACCCACGAGCAGCGAGATGCCTGCGATGCCGGCGAGCAGGGCGGTGAACGTGCCCGTCACGCTGGAGACGGTTTCGAGCATGTCTGCCATGTTCTGGATCTGGAAGTCAGCGTAATCGGGATCGCTGATGCCGTGGCGCTGCAGAAGCGTGGCTTCAACGGAGGCCTCGGCCATGTCCATCTGCTCTTCGTCCGTGACCGTGAGTACGATCGAGGATAGGTACTGACTGCCCGTGACATACCGGAATGCGGTGGAGAGCGGGATGAAAGCGGTCGAGTCCACATTGCTCAGCCCCGCGCCCTTCTCCTCGAGGACGCCGATCACGGTGAGGAGCATGTTGCCTGAGCGGACGTGCTCGCCTACGGGATCGACCTCCTCGCCGAAGAGGTCCGCGGCGAGTGTTGAGCCCAGCACTACCACCTGCGCGTTGGCGGTGTCGTCACGATCGGAGATGAACGCGCCGTACACCATGGTGAGTCCGTTCACGGTGGCGTACGAGGGTGTGACCCCTGTGATCTGCACGTTGGCGTTGGTTCCGTCGGCAACGAGCTGAGCCTGCCCCTGGGCCGACGGCGCGACGCCGCTCACGAGCGCGAGCCCTGCGAGCGACTCGGCATCCTCACGGGTGAGGGACTGCACGCTTGCTCCGAACGACCGTGGACCTGGTCCGCTCTGGCCGCCGGCTGAGGGCGAGACCGTCAGGAGATTGGAGCCCGCGGCCTGGATGCTCTGCTCGATAGAAGCTTGAGACCCCTGGCCTATCGCGACCATCGCGATGACCGACGCGATACCAACGACTATGCCGAGGATGGTGAGGCCACTTCGCGCCTTGTTGGACGTGAGCGAGTGGAGTGTTTCTGAGATGAGGTCGCCGAATCGCATCAGGCGTCACCATCCCGGTGGTCCACAATGGCGGCATCCTCGACGATCAATCCGTCCTGTATCCGCACGACACGCTTGGTTCTGGCGGCGATATCGGACTCGTGGGTGATGAGCACGATCGTGCGGCCCTCGGCGTTGAGCCGGGCGAACAGTTCCATGATCGCGTCCCCGGTGGCCGTATCGAGATTGCCGGTGGGCTCATCGGCAAGTACGAGCGACGGGTTGTTCACGAGCGAGCGGGCGATGGCCACGCGCTGCATCTGGCCACCGGAGAGCTCGTTGCTGCGATGGGTCCATAGCGCCGACTCGAGGCCGACCGACTCCAGTGCGGCTACCGCCCGGGCCTCACGTTCGTCTGGTGGCACCTGTGTGTAGAGCATCGGCATCACCACGTTGCGCATCACAGTCGACCGAGGGAGGAGGTTGAAGGCCTGGAACACGAACCCAACCGTTTCGCGCCGCATCTGTGCCAGTTCGTGATCATCGAGTGTCGCAACATCGCGCCCGGCGAGGTGGTAGGAGCCCTGCGTGGGCGTGTCGAGGCATCCCAGGATGTGCATGAGTGTCGACTTGCCCGAGCCGGACGGACCCATCACGGCAGCGAACTCGCCCGCACGGACCTTGAGCGAGACGCCCCTGAGTGCGGGTGTCTCGGCACCGGCGCCGTCGTAGACCTTCACCAGGTCGCGAGCGTCGATCACCGCGGGAGCGACTTCAGCCACGGGGCCCTCCGCCCATCCCGGGCATCATGAGGCCGCCGCCTGAGGAGGTGTCATCGGTGCTGTCGATCGTCTGCGTTACGACCGTGTCGCCTTCGGACAGCCCGCTCAGGATCTGCGTCTGGGTCGAGCTCGCAAGGCCGGTTTCCACGGTGACACGGCGCGGCTCTGTGCTGTCGCTGTCGAGCACCTGCACGTAGTAACCGCCGTCACCGTCCGACTGCACCGCCGAGTTGGAGACGATGAGCGTGTCTCTGACGATTTCGGTGACGACAGTAGCCGCCGTTGACATCCCCGGGCGGAGTCGCGAATCGGCCACGTCGATGGAGAGCCACACGTCGAAGGTCACGACCCCGTTGGAGTTTGACCCGGTATCGGCGATTTCATACACCTTCCCGGTCGCGGTGAGGTCCGGGAATGCGTCGAACTCGATGTCGGCACGCTGCCCGATTTCCAGCGATGGCAAGTCGACCTCGTTCACCGTGAGATGGACTGCCAGCGGTTGCGCGGGTGCTATGACCACCGGCGCCGATGACACGCTGCTGGCGGCCGTTGAAGCGCCCGCAGCCCCGCTCGTGGCAGTAGCGGCTCCCGAGGTTCCGCCGGTCGAAACGCTGTCGCCCTCGGCGATCTCGAGCGCGTAGACGACGCCGCTGCAGGGCGCGACGACCGCAAGATCGTCTTCCGCGGCGAGGGCCTCGTCGTACGCGAGCTGGCTGGTGGTGAGCTGAGCCTGTGCCGATGCGAGCTGCGCCTCTGCTACCGCAACATCGCCTTCGGCTGTCTCGATGTCGGATGTGCTCACCGTGGGCGTGGGCTCCTGGGCGCGCGCCGTCAGCGTTTCGAGCGTGCCTTGCGCTTTCGTCACCTGGAGCTTCGCCTGCGCAACGCTCTGCTCTGACTGCCGGAGCGCGGCGAGGGCCTTTGCGGTGTTCGACTCCGCCGATCCTGCATCGAGCGTGAACAGCACGGTGCCCGTCTCGACAGCCGTGCCCTCCGCGACAGGGACGGTCGCTACCGTGCCGGCCACGGCAGGGTAGACGTCAGTCGTCCCGTCAATCTCGAGGTTGCCGGTGCCCGCAACGGTCACGGACAGCGTGCCGAGCGAAACGCTCTCAGTCTGATACGTGATTCCCGCCTCGGCGTCTCCGCTGTCCCGTACGAGCAGATACGCCGTTGCGGCCAGGACGACGAGACCCGCAAGAGCGATCCAGCCTTTGTGCCGCTTGATCCTGTTGGAGAACGACATCGAGCCCCCGTTGAGTCGAACGGACTTCCCGAGTTCACGGTAGGACCGGGGTATGGGCCTGATGTCGCGTCGACGTGTCGAACTTGTGGAGAACGCCTGGCCAGCCGAGCTGCGAGGATTCGCAGCATGTGGCCGTTTAGGTTCTGGTAAGGCCCTGGTTCTACTCTTCCTTTATGGTGGCATCCCCGCGAGGGGACACCGCCGTATCATCGCCGGACCACGCACGAGGGGAGGGTTGCGGGTGTCAGCACTACCGTGGCGAGCGTCCCGGTCTCCCGAGCATCAGTCGCCATCGAATCGAGGAGTCGAGATGAAGAAGATCGTCGTCGTCGCCATGCTGGCATTCGTCATGGTCTTTGGGGGTACTGCGTCGGCATTCGCAGCCAACTACCAGAGCTACAGCATCGTCGTGCCGAGGTTTCGGGCCGACAAGTATACGGGGGCAAAGGCGGTGTACGCTTTCCGGGATTTCGGCGTGCGGCATCGGTACTCTGGCGGCAAGCCGATCCGTTTCGCGGTCTGCAACACCTCTCGTCAGCCGATCGGTCCCACGGTTACCGTGTACCCGGGCGGCGTGTATGCGCCCCTGACCGACCTCTGGTACAACGCGACGGCGAGCACGCAGTACGTCGTCGTGCGCATGGATTCCGCGACGTTCAATACGGTTGAGATCCTGTGCGAAGGAACGTGGGTCTGGAACTACTAGGCACCACAGCGAGCTGCGCGGGGGCGGCGGGGCCGCCCCCGCGGGGGGAGGGCAACATGGGGGGATTCGGCGCACTGCGCCATGAGGCCGTTCGGCTCATGAGTCGCTGGCGGTACCTGCTTGCGGGTCTGGGCATGCTGCTGTTCGGGATCGGCTCGATGATCGCGCGGGCACCAGGCATGGTCACTGGCGCAGGGACGGGTGGACTCGTGCCGTACAGCGGCTCGATGCTCTGGCTGACGGAGATCGACAACGCGGGATTCTACTTCCTCGCATGGCCGTTGATCATCGGTGGCACGCTCGCCGAGGATCTGGAGTCGGGCCTGGCGTCCCTCCTCATCACGCGCTCCGGTTCGCGATGGCGCTGGTTCGGGGCCAAGCTTGGTGCTGCATACGTCAGCTCCACATCGCTGTTGCTCGTGTTGGCTGCGGGGTGGCTCGTTGCAGCGGCCCTTATCGCGCCCTGGGATCCCACGTTCGCGGGAAGCGTTGTCCCGTGGGGCAGGCAGGTCGCAACCTCAGCACCGGTGCTCCTCGGTCTCGCGGTGGTGTTGATCCTCGGCCTTGCCGCCGCCACCACGAGCGCCACAACCATGTTGCTGGCGGCGCTGGGGGCGGGACGTACGGTCTCACAGGCAGGCGCTACCGTCGCGTACCTGGCCTTCATGTTCACGTTGCCGGGGCCGGTGAATCCCGGTGAGCGGTCGGCCATCTTGAACGTGTTTGCCGAGTGGGCGACTCCTCTCAGCACTGTCGGCTACTGGGCGGCAGCCTTCGGCGTTACCGCCGCCGCAACCTACATCCTCTTGAGAGTACGGGAGAACCGATGAACGAGACATCTGGAGCTGCCCGGTCCATGCCCCGCAGGGATGCCGACGCGTCCGGGGATTCCCTCGTTGACGTGCAGAGTGTTGGGAAGGTCTACGGATCCAAGACCGTGCTGGACGACGTTTCCGTGACCGTCCGCCCCGGCGAGGTCGTGGGGCTCGTGGGCCCGAATGGTGCCGGCAAGACCACGCTCATCCGCATCCTGTCCGGCATGTCGCGCCCCACGAGCGGCACGGGCACCGTAATGGGAAGGGACATCACATCCACCACGGGCGGTGTGCCGTTCATGGGACTCATGGTGGAGCGCCCTATGTTCATAGAGACGCTCAGCGGCAAGCGCAACCTCGAGCTGCTCTTCGGTATCCGGAGGGTGGTGGATGGCTCAGTCGCGGCGGATGTTCTCGAGCGAGTCGGTCTCGATCCAGCCGAGCGCAAGGCAGTGCGCACGTACTCCCTCGGCATGCGTCAACGGCTCTCCCTCGCACAGGCGATAGGGGAGCGTCCTCCGCTGGTCGTGCTCGACGAACCCACCAACGGCCTCGATCCCCGGGGCATCGTCGAGATGCGTAGTCTGGTCCGTGAGCTCGCCGATCATGACGGCATGGGCGTCTTGCTCACGAGCCATCTGCTCGGTGAGGTCGAAGCCGTGTGCGACCGCGTGGTTCTCATCCACGGCGGCCGGGCCCAGCGCGTCTACTCGCCTCGAGACGCCGATACGCGTTCGGTGATGGTGCTCGAGGTGGCCACGCCTGCCGATAGGGACCGGGTGGCCAGCGTGCCAGTGCTCGAAGTCGTGGGTGCCGATGGGCCCCTCCTGATGCGCATACGGGTACGGGAGAGCGTGCCCGACACCGTTCGCGCGCTCGTGCATGCAGGTGTGGGCATTGAGGCGATTCACCGCGATAGCAGCGGCCTCGAGCGCGCCTACATGGAGACGGTGGGTGTGTGATGCGACAGACGGGCGCTCTCGTGCGCATGGAGCTTGCGCGGCTGTTCATTTCACGCCGATGGCTGGCGGGCGTGCTCATCTGGGGCGTAGTGGCGAAGCTGGCATCCGACGAGGTGGCCGGACACGCTCTGAGTGCACGCCTGGACACTTGGAGCGTCTATGACGCTCACGCCGCGCTGATGAACAACACCTTCCTGGCGGGCATGCTGATGCTGACCACGTTCGTGCTCATTGCCTGCGACAGCCTTGCCCGTGACCGCGAAACGCGGTTCGCCCACGTGGTGATGGTGAGGGCGGGAGGCAGGTGGCAGTGGTGGGTGGGCAAGGTGGTGCCGATGGTGCTGGCGGCCGTTGTCTTTCAGGCGGGTGCACTGGGTGCCTGCATCGCTGTGGGAGCCTACGGCGGTGGGACGCTGTCGAGGACGCCATCTCCCGTCGCACTCGGCGAGGTCGGCGAGAACGCATCCTCGGCTGCCCAGCTGTTCTTCTCCCCACCTGGACCCGGTGCTGACATGCTCGTGCGCGAGATCGGCACTTCGCTGTATCTGGCGCTCTGCTTCGCGGCGATCGGCATGGCGATCCTTGCGCTTACCGCGCGCTACCCGGTGAGCTGGCTACCCGGGCTCGTCACCGTCGGCGTGGTCATCGTCGACCGCATCCTGGGCTGGTTCATCAGCGCACCCTGGTACTCCTGGCTGAGCCCGTCGTACCGACTCCTCGAGGCGGCGCACTCGGCTGCGGTGGTGAGCGATCCGCTGCCGCTGTGGTCGAGTCTGCTGATGTGGTCGGTCATGTTTGCCGGTTCGGCCGTAGCGGGCATCCGGGTGCTCGATCGCGTGGATGTGTGAGGTGGTGCGTGTGATGGTCCAGCACACCTGTGGCTGACCCGCACCGGTCACGACCCCTCTTGAGGATCTGCGCGATGCAGCCCGGTGCTGCCTGCTATGCTCGACGTGTCGGACCCCACCGTAAGGACGGGCGTGTACCAGACCGACTGGCTCCTGCGGCAGATCGAGCAGATGGGCGACGTGTTGCGTCGTCTCGTTGCCGCGCTCAGGGAGCACCGTCCCGATGATGCCCTCGAGCTCTCACGCGAAGCGGTGGAGGAGTTGCTCGATACCGACGCGGCTCTGATCGATGCGCTCACCGGCGAGGGTCTGGTCAGCATGCTCTCGGCCGGAGGGGGGCTCGACACGTTCCGTGCGCATATGCTCGCCGAGCTCCTCATCGCACGGGCAGACGCGCTTACGATGCACGGCCAGATCGCGCAAGCATCAGCGGATCGCGAGCGGGCACGCGTGCTCCTGGAAGCGGTCGCGCCGCTCGTCGAAGGTGCGGACGGGCGGCGCGTGACCGAACTGCTGGAGTGGATCAGGGCCTAGGCTGCTGCAGCCGCCCCCTCGGTTCGGGCATCTCTGCGGCGCTTCACGCTTTTCTCGATCTCCACCGCCCAGAACACGACGCTCGAGAGCGCGAGCGCGATCAGGAGGTCTCGCAGGGAGAGCGCCTCGGTCTTGAAGACCTTCTGCATGAACGGCACGTAGATCGTCATCATCTGGAGAGCGAAGGTGAGGGCCACGGCGCCGAGCATCGGTCTGTTGGAGAGCAGGCCGATCTGGAAGAGCGACTGGCGGTCGGAGCGAATCGCCATTGCGTGCCCCATCTGCGAGAGGCACAGCACGGTGAAGACCATCGTACGCCAGTAGAGATCGTGACCCTCCGGCGAGTGCGGCATCGCCCATGCCTGCATGAAGAGCGATGCGCCACCCATGAGCAGACCGACCCAGATCAGATGCGTGCCGAGTCCATCG
>CAZOSR010000069.1:0-8713 GCA_964582445.1 uncultured Coriobacteriaceae bacterium
CCACTCGACCCCCTCGTTGGCCGCGTACGAGATGGCCTGATACAGGTGCTTCTCGTTGAGACTTGTTGTGATCGCTTTGACCTCCACGATGATGAAGTGCTTGCCATCCTTGCGAATGACAAAATCAGCGTAGTTGCCCTTGATCCGATACTCACCGGTTAGATTGTCGAAAGCATCCCATCCGAGTGCATCACTTACAACGGATGAAACGATCATGCGGGTGTCACTTTCCTTGGCGCCGTTCGCGCGCGCCTTCTGAGCAACGCTCTTGTACTTGCGCGCCCCCTTGGTGACCCGCTCCACTGCCTTGTCTTGATAGACAGCCATGTAGCCCCCCAGACCTCGACACTGAAGTTGCCGTAAGTCTACACGAGTGCTGCAACGAACAGCCCTCGCACGAGTTTGGCTCGCGCCTCCGCTCCCCCCACCTCCTTTCGGGTACTTACCTGACATAGCCCCCGCCGAAAGGAGTCCCTATGCCCGGGAAGTACGTGCTTGGACTGGCGAAGAACGGCGAGTTCACCTTCAACCTCAAGGCTGGCAACAGCCAGACCATTCTCACGAGCGAGACCTACAAGGCGAAGAAAAGTGCGCTTAACGGCATCGACTCAGTACGCAAGAACGGTGTCCTCGATGAGCGCTTCGAGCGCCGTGTAGCCAAGGACGGACGCCCGTACTTCGTGCTCAAGGCCAGCAATGGTCAGGAGGTCGGTCGTAGCCAGATGTACGCCTCCACGGCTACGATGGAGAAGGGTGTCGCCTCGGTGAAGAAGAACGCCGCCGACGCGGACCTGGTGGACACCACGCTCGAGGCGTGACCGAACGCGCATCCCGAACAGCACGGTCACACCACTGATCGGAGCGACCGTGAGTCTCCGTTTGCTCGAATTCAATACCGCAGCGGACCAGGCCGACTCCATCGTCGCTCTCCTCGAGGAACAGCGGATCCATCACCTCTGGGTGGACCGTCTCACCGAGGGGCGCACGGCCGTGCGGGTACTGCTCGACGCCGAGGCCGTGGAGGAGGTCACCGACGCGCTCGCATCGCGGCTGCATGACGACGATTCCCGAATGGTGCTGCTGGCGGTCGAGGCAACCATGCCGCGCATCAAGGAGCCCGAACCCGAGGACACCGAGGCCGAGCCGGAGCAATCCAACGGCGCCAACCTGCTGCGCATCAGCCGGGAGGAACTCTACGAGGATCTCGCATCGGGCACGCGCCTCACGCCGTCGTATGCGGTGATGGTTGCACTCTCCACCGTCGTGGCTGCTCTCGGACTGATCCGAAACGACGTTGCCGTCATCATCGGGGCGATGGTCATCGCGCCGCTCCTCGGCCCAAACATCGCGCTGTCGTTCGCCAGTACGCTCGGCGACACTTCGCTTGCCCGGCGCGCCGCAACCACGCTCGCGGCGGGCTTCGGGATCGCCACCGCACTGTCCGTCTTGATCGGCGTCGTCCTCGACATCAATCCGTTCGGCCCCGAGATCGCCGCCCGCACCAGCGTGGGCTACGGCAGCATCGCGCTTGCGCTGGCAGCCGGTGCCGCAGGATCGCTGGCGTTCACCACCGGAGTCCCGGCGGTGCTCGTGGGCGTGATGGTAGCCGTCGCGTTGCTTCCGCCGCTCGCCACCGCCGGCATGCTCGCCGGCGACGGTCACTGGCTCCAGGCGAGCAGCGCGCTCATGCTGCTCGTTGCCAACATCGCATCGGTGAACCTCGCCGCAATGGCAACGTTCGCCATACAGCGCATTCAGCCCCGCAGATGGTGGGAAGCCGAGAAGGCGAAGAAGGCGCGCCGCATCGCGATCGCGGCGTGGGCCGTCACGCTTGCCGTGCTCGCGGTGATCATCGCGTTCGCCAGGGTCCGCGGGGTGTAGAGCGCACGGCGGAAAGGCGCAAGGCGCATGGACGAACACGCAGACCGCACGGGCGATGCACGGACGTGGTTCTCGCGCGTGTGCGTGGCTGCGGTCTTTGCGGTGAACGTCCAGTGCGCGCTGCAGTTCATCCTGTGGCCGGGGCGCTATGCATCCGGGTTCGAACTCGGCGGAGTGCCCGGGGACATCGCCATCCGCGGCCTCGGCGTCGCCTTCCTGATGTGGAACGCCACGTACCCGCCAGTGATCTGGCGCCCGAATGCGTATCGCGTGCTCTTTGGCGTGATCATCGCGCAGCAGCTCATCGGGCTCCTGGGCGAGACATGGCTGCTGCTCACGCTGCCTGCGGACCACGATGCGCTGGCGGCCAGCATCACGCGGTTCGCCGTCTTTGATGCCGTCGGCCTCGGCCTCCTGTTGATCGCGTTCATCGCAACGACGCGCCACGTCTCCGTGCGGGTACCATAGCGGTATCTTCACGCGTTCATCGATTGTCGCCGGAGGGGGAGCACATGAGCGAGAGCGGATCGGCCGCATCCAACGTCACCGCGATCGTCCTCGGCCCTGTCGGCATGCTCGCGGTTCTGGCAGGGGCAGTGGTAAGCGAACTGTTCGGGCCGATCGCGTTGGCGCTGTTCGTGGTCGCGGAGGCGATTGCGGCAGTACTGATCGTGCGCCGCGGGTAGAGCGTGATGCGTGACGCCATACCGGACATCCGCACACTGCTGCCACCTGGCTCGATCGTCCTCGGCCCGATGGCCGGCGTCACCGAGGCTCCGTTCCGCGGAATCTGCAAGCGAATGGGCGCAGCGCTGACGTACACCGAGATGATCAGCGCCAAGGGGCTGCACTACAACCCGGATGCCCGCGTGTCGCGTGAGTTGCTCACGTTCGATCCCGCCGAGGTGCCGTGCGGCGTGCAACTCTTTGGCTCCGATCCCGCCATCATGGCCGACCGTGCCGCCTGGGTGTACGCCGAGTACGGCGCCGACGTGGCGCTGATCGATATCAACATGGGCTGTCCGGTCACGAAGGTGGTCTCCAACGGCGAGGGCAGCGCACTCATGCGTACCCCGGAACTCGCCGCCGAGATCGTCTCGGGCGTGGCAGCCGCAGTAGCCGTGCCGGTGACGGTGAAGTTCCGCAAGGGATGGGATGCCGATGCGGTGAACGCCGTGGAGTTCGCACGCGTGATGGAGGCTGCGGGCGCTGCGGCCCTATGCGTGCACGGACGTACGAGGCAGCAGTTCTACGCCGGAGTGGCCGATTGGGACCTCATCGCCGCAGTGAAGGCGGCAGTGGACGTACCGGTCATCGGCAGCGGCGACGTCTTCTCTGCCGAGGACGCACGAGCGATGTTCGACCGCACGGGCGTCGACGCTGTGATGGTGGCCCGCGGCGCTCAGGGCAACCCGTGGATCTTCCGCGAGGCCCGGGCACTGACCGAGCGTGGTGAGACGTTGTCGCCGCCCACTCCTCTCGAGCGCGTGGACATGGCGCGCGAGCACGCGAAGGCGCTCGTGGCGTTCGCCGGTGAGCACGCTGTGACACGGATGCGAAAGCACATCGGCTGGTACATCGTGGGCATGCCGGGCGCACGGCATGTGCGCGAGCGCGTGAACCACGTCACCTCCTCGGCAGAACTCGATTCGCTCCTCGAGGAGTATCGGGGGTATCTTCTGCACATTGGCGATACAACGGATTCGGACGAGCCTGATGACCAAGCGTAAGGATCTGAGCAGCGGCATACCGGCCCTCGACCGCGTGCTGGAAGGCGTGTGGGCGGGCGACAACATCGTCCTGCAGGTGGACGACATCGCCGACTTCCAGCCATTCGCGCACCGCTACTGCGAGTACACGCACAACGCGAGCCGCAAGCTCGTCTACTTCCGCTTTGCCGACCACGAGCCGCTGCTGCCCGAGGGACTCCCCGCCGAGGTGCACGAGCTCGACCCCTCCGCCGGCTTTGAGCAGTTCATCTCGGAGATCCTCACGGTGATCGACCGCAACGGCCACGACGCGGTCTACTACCTCTTCGATTCGCTGTCGGGTCTCGCGGTGGACTGGTACTCGGACCGTATGCTCGGCAACTTCTTCCGGCTGACATGCCCGTACCTCTTCGACTACGACACCGTGGCGCTGTTCATGCTGCTCCGCAACGTGCACACGCCGCTGGCCACGCGTGCAATCCACACCACGGCGCAGATCGTGCTCGACATCTTCCGGCACAAGGGCGACCTCTACGTGCTGCCGCTCAAAGTCTGGGAGCGGCGCTCCCCCACCATGTACATGCTGCACTCATGGGTGGATGACGAGGTGCGCCCCGTCATGAAGAGCGTGGATCTGGCCGAGATCCGCACGTCGATGCCGCAACCGTGGATCGATCCGAGCGTGGAGTGGCGCGACCCATGGACGAGCGCCTTTGCCGAGGCGCGTGAGGTGCAGAAGCGCGTTGACGTCGGCGAGGTGGAGCCGGCCGAGGTCGAGACGCATACGCGACGGCTGGTCCGCATGCTGCTCAGCCGCGACGAATCCGATGACGTCTTCGGCTTGTGCATGGAGCACTTCGACCTCGCCGACCTGCTCGACATCGGCAAGCGGATGGTCGGCACCGGTCAGATCGGTGGCAAATCGGTGGGCATGCTTGTCGCCCGTAAGATCCTCACCCGCATGCGGCCCGACCTCGCGGCGCGGCTCGAGGTGCACGACTCCTTCTACGTGGGCTCCGATGTCTTCTACAGCTACCTCGTGCTCAACGACTGCTGGTGGGACCGTTACCGGCTCAAAGGCGCCGAGGACCTCTTCGACCGCGCCCGCGACCTCGAGGCGCGACTGCGCACCGGCGCCCTGCCGCCGGTGGTGCTCGACCAGTTCCGCGAGATCCTCGAGTACTTCGGACAGTCGCCCGTGATCGTGCGGTCGTCGAGCCTGCTCGAGGATGCGTACGGCAACTCGTTCTCCGGCAAGTACGAGAGCGTCTTCTGCGGCAACCAGGGCGATCCTGAGCAGCGTCTTGCCGAGTTCGTGGCGGCGGTGCGCACGATCTACGCGAGCACGATGAGCGAAGAGGCGCTGGCATACCGGCTCCACCGCGGCCTCATCCATCGTGACGAGCAGATGGCACTCCTGGTGCAGCGCGTCTCCGGCGAGTTCCACGACGGCCTCTACTACCCCCACATCGGCGGTGTGGGCTACTCATTCAACCCGTACGTCTGGAACAAGCGTATCGACCCCGCACAGGGCATGCTGCGCCTCGTGTTCGGCCTCGGCACTCGTGCGGTGGACCGGCACGACGACGACTACACGCGCGTGGTGGCGCTCAACGCCCCCACGCTGCGCCCGGAGGGCTCCTCCGACGAGATCCGCACGTACAGCCAGAAGACGGTGAACGTCATCGACCTCGCCGAGAACGCGCACGTCTCCCGAAGCTTTGAGGATGTGGCGCGCACATCGGGCGATCTGCCCGTCCACATGCTGACCTCCCGCGATCTCGCGCTGGAGCGGCGCGCCCGTGAAGCGGGCATACGCGGCGTGTTCTCACAAGTGCTCACGTTCGACGGGCTGCTCACCAGCACGGCCTTCCCCGCCGAGATGCACGCGATGATGAGCACGATCGCCGACGCGTACCACCACCCAGTGGACATCGAGTTCACGGTGAACTTCGTCGGAAGCGACGACTACCGCATCAACCTGCTGCAGTGCCGGCCGTTCCACTTCGTCGGCGAGCTTACGCACCTGCCCGCTCCTGCGGACATCCCACCCGCAACGGTGCTCCTCCGGACTGCAGGACCGGTCATCGGCCACAGCATGGCGCTCGAGATCGACCGGGTCGTGTATGTAGTCCCAGAGCGGTACAGCGCGCTCACCGGCAACCAGCGGTTCGCCACCGCGTCACTCGTGGGCCGCATCACCAACCTGCCCGGCAGTGACCGCCGCATCGCGCTCGTCGGGCCGGGACGCTGGGGCACCCGCATGCCCGAGCTTGGCGTCCCCGCCACGCTCTCGCAGATCAAGAACGCCACCGTCCTAGCCGAGGTGGCCGAGATGCACGCCGGGCTCACGCCGGACCTCTCGCTCGGCACGCACTTCTTCAACGACCTCGTTGACCTTGACATCCTGTACATGGGCATCACACCGGGTTCCGCCGACAGCCTGCTCAACGCAGACCTGCTCGAAGGTCTGCCCAACGCGCTCGGGAGGCTGCTGCCGGAAGCTGCCGACGCGAGCGACCTCGTGCGCGTGATCGATGCCGAGGACCTGGATGGCCGCTCGATCTGGCTGTGGTCGGATGTGCTCGAGCAGCGGGCAGTGCTGTTCGTCTCCGACCGCTGTGAAGTGCGTCGGCCGTAGCTGCTCAGATGTCGCTCTTCTTCATGCCGAGCGCTGCCGCCATGGCCTCGGTGGCGACCGGAGGCGTGACACGAGCGGTGGTCTCTACGCCGCGGTGCTCGATGCCTTCTTGCGCGAGCGCCGCTTGCGCGTCCTGGACTTCGGCTTTGGCAGGACCGATGCCGGCAGCTCATGTCGCACGCGGTCGAATCCGGAGACGACCTCGGTGAACACGGTGGTGGCGTACTCGCACTGCCAGTCCTCGAGCGACATGTAGAACATCGGGTAGAACGGCAGACCCATCGCCTGGGCAAGGTCGATAACGGTGACGAGTATCTCGGGACGCTCGATCATCAGATCCACGGCATCGGGGTGGATGTAGTCCTCGGCCGCATTGTTCGCCATGAGCATGATCGAGCTGCCATCGACACCGATCACGATGTCGTAGACGAAGTTGCCCTCTCCGAGGAGTGTGATGCTGTACTCCCCTGCTGGATGCTCGAATCGCCGGGTCCACGCCATACCCTCATGCTCGAGGCTCCACGTGCGCGCGAGACGATCGAAGTCGGTCCGCATCGGCAGCGGACAGCGCGGGAGCTCTTTGATGGCCTCGCGCAGATTCGCGAGTGCCACCAGCGTCTGCGCGGGCATGGTCTCGGACAGCACGCCGACGGCGAGACACGCCTCGAACCAGGACGTGGAGTTGAGCACCACGCGCGAGAGATCAGGGTCCGCACGGTAGTCGGAGCGGATCTCGCAGAGCATCGGTTCTAGTGCGCGCATGCTGTCCTCGGCTCGGAGGGTCGGAAATGGTCGCATCTACGCTATCGGGGTAGGTCGTGCGCGCGATAAGGGCCGTCTGCCAGACAAGTGTGCGCCGAGCGACAGCAGGGGCGACGACCGGACAGTAGTGGCCCGGCGACGCACGCGGCGGCGCCGGACCATCGGATGTCATTCGCCAGCAGGCGATTCCTCATCACGCGGGACCGCCACCAGCGGACCGCGCTCCAAGAGACGGGTATCCACCGGCGCGTCCGGCCACGTGCAGGGACCGTGCTCCTTGGTCTTCCAGGGAGCCCGGTGGTTGAGCGGCATGTACGCGTAGCCGTGCTTGACCGCCTTCTCCATCTGGGCAAGCGTCACCACGTGCGCCCGGGCACCACAACGCAGACACTCGTAGAACCAGCTCTCGTTGTCGTGGGCAAGCACCCAGGCGTGCCCATCGTCGTGGATGACGTCGGCGAACCGTCGGGTGCCCTCCGGTCCGTCCTGGCCCCCGGAACCGCCGCGACCACGCCGCGAGGCGCGATCCTCTCGGCCATTCGTGCTGTCAGTGCTCATGACTCCACCGCCCTTCTGTCGGGCGGGGCGGCACAAGACACGTGGCGGACCGGCCACGTGCGGGCCAGTCCGTCTGACCCACGCTTTAGCTGCACTTGTACCGCGCCCGCAAGCTGTAGCTCAAATCGGCGCCGCGCCCGGTATCTGACCGAGCGGGATCATCCTAACACGGTGCTCTGACACGGACGTGGATCGTAGCGGCGTGGCCCCTCACACGGAGGTGCCATACGTCGTACACTCTGCGCAGGGTCCCATCACCAGGGAGGTCGCAATGAAGCGGTTCTGGCTCGTCTCACTGGCGCTCACGCTCGTGCTTTCGCTCACGGCATGCGGCGGAGGCGGCGAGGCGACCGGGGATGGCGGCGCCACGGGGAGCGGCTCGACCGACGCGGGCGCATCAGGCGGCTCGAGCGCCAGCTCCGGCGGTTCGTCCAGCGGGATCGCCACTGCCGAGGACTTCAAGGCGTTCCTGGACGATGAGCACTCAGACGCCGAGTGGTACGGCGACGTGACCGACGTGACCGAGGAGACCATGCTCGGCGCGCCAATGCTCGTTATCCACGTGGGATGGACCAGCTTCCCCGACGATTACGATGAGATGAACCGCAAGACGATGGCGATCAGCGACCTGGTCTTGGAAACCACCCAGGATGTGGCCCCCAACGTGGTGCTTCAGCTTGCCGATGGCGCGATCCAGGATGTCGGCGGCTCCGGTGTGGTTGGGGTTGTGGCATCGATGGACGAGGCGTTCGACCTCCCACCCGCGCCAACGACTGCCGATGAAGTGGCGCAGTGGCTTGAGACCGTCTACGGCCCCGGTGGGCTGGTGACACTCGGCAGCAGTGAGACCTGGTATGCGGCCATCCAGTCGATCGGCATGGAGACGGTAGCCGACGATGAGGTGCTCGTAGTGAGTACGAGTGCACCGAGTATGTCATCGCTGGATGCGAGCCTTCTGGAGAAGGCGTTGCTGAGCACGGGCTCACCGCTGCTGGAGAACTACAGCATTCGCGCCGCCGACGGCAGCAGCACCTCCGGATTCGCACAGACACTCGTGGGATCCGGCTACATGTATCCGGTGGAGTAGCGCGGGGCGCGCCGGCCAGGCGGAGGCGGCATGGGGCTCTATTCGTTCGGCTACATCGCATACGGTGCACTGCAG
>CAZOSR010000070.1:0-2579 GCA_964582445.1 uncultured Coriobacteriaceae bacterium
ACCGCATCGGCAGCCGTGTGTGGAATCCGGCTGACCCCCGCATCATCATGCCCCGCATGTTCGGTGTGGGCTGGACATTCAACCTTGGTGCCATCGCGGTCAAACTGGGCCTGCTCCGTCCAGATGACATCGGCGAGGAGTCGTACGAACGAATTCCACCCGCGGCGCTCACGATCGTGTCGTTGCTGCCGGGCGTACTGGCGTTCGTGGCCGCGGCGATGCTGCTGGTCGCACGGCCATCGTTGCCGGCCGAGTTACCGATCCACTGGAGTGCGGGTGGACAACCGGACAACTGGGCGCCACGGGACCTGGTGGTAGGCATGATGCTCGCGCTAGCGGTTCTCCCACCTCTGCTCTCGTACCCCAGACTCCTGCGCAGGGGCACACCGGCCCGCTCACGTGTGCTCGGTGCCGCCGGACTCAGCATGGTGGCGATCCTGGTTCTCGGCATCGTGCTCGTCACGGTAGCCGATGCGAACGGCGGCGCTTCCGGGAACTGGATGTGGCTGGTGGTGTTCTCCATGTTCGCAGTGCCATTTCTGATGCTCTACATACCGCTGCGGCTCGGCTTGCGCGCCGAGTGGCGGAGTGCGGCCCGTTCCGATGGAGAGGGAGACTGACATGCAAACCAACATCCCATTGAGCGATCTGCCAGAGTGGGCGCTCCCGGCGATCATCGTACTGGGCGCCGTGCAGCTTGCGGTGGAGATCTATGCGCTCGTGGTGCTGTTCCGCACCCCCGAGGAGCGCGTCGTCTTCAAGAAGCGCTGGCCGTGGGTGCTCATCATCCTGCTCGTCAACCTCGTCGGTGCGATCGTCTTCCTTGCCGCTGGGCGGACCGCCCCGGTTGCGATCGATCCTCTCGCGGGGTCTCGGTCTGACGCTCCGCCCGCTTCGCCCGCCGGACGTGCGGTAGATGTGCTGTACGGTACCCCCGGCAACGGACAGGACGGAGACGGGCAGTGAGCGCCGCGATCGAGATAGACGGACTCACGAAGGTCTACGGGACGCATCGCGCCCTTGACGGTGTCGAACTCGAGGTGCCAGAGGGTTCGGTCTTCGGCTTCCTCGGGCCGAACGGCGCCGGGAAGACCACGACGCTCAGGGTACTCACCGGGCTCGCCGACCCGAGCTCAGGAAGCGCACGGGTGCTCGGGCACGATGTAGTGAGCGCGTCGGCCGCCGTGCGCGCTAAGATCGGCTTTCTGCCGGATGTGCCCGGCTACTACGAGTGGATGACCGCAACCGAGTTCCTGCGCTTTGCGGGCGGGCTCTTCGGCCTGAGCGGTTCGGTGCTGGACGCCCGGGTGGACGCACTGCTCGACCTCGCGGGCCTCGCCGGCGTGAAGACGCGCGTCGGCGGCTACTCTCGTGGCATGAAGCAGCGGCTTGGCGTGGCGCAGGCGCTCATGAACGCTCCGCGCCTGTTGATGCTTGATGAGCCCACCTCGGCGCTCGACCCGATCGGGCGCAAAGAGGTGCTCGATATGATCGCGTCGCTCAGGGGGAGGACCACCGTCTTCTTCTCCACGCACATACTCGCCGATGTGGAGCGCGTATGTGATCGGGTGGCGATCCTCGATAAGGGGCGGGTCGTCACCTCGGAGTCGATGGCTGAACTCAAGTCACGCTACGGAGGACGGCGATTCGTGGTCGACCCCGTCGGCGACGCCTCACAACTTGTGGATCGTCTCAGGACGGAGGAGTGGGCGACTGAAGCGACGATGCTTGCCGACGGCAGGCTTTCAGTGGCAGTGAACGACGTGGAGGCCGCACAGCGTGCGCTGCCCGCTCTGATCGTACAGGCGGGACTGGGGCTGAAGCGGTACGAAGCGGGAGAGGTCTCGCTTGAGGAGGTCTTCGTCGATCTGGTGGGAGGTGAGCGGTGATGTCTGCACTCGGAGTGTTTCTGGTCAAGGAGTTGCGGGAGATCGTGCGTACGTGGCGCATCTGGGTGCTGCCGGGCATCGTGCTGTTCTTCGCGGCCTCCGGTCCGCCGCTCGCACGGGTGACGCCACAGCTGCTCTCATCGCTGATGGACTCAGAGGCAACAGGTGTGGTGATCCAGCTTCCAGACCCGACATACATCGACGCATACCTGCAGTGGACCAAGAACCTCTCACAGATAGTCATCTTCGCTCTGATAATCATGTTCGCCGGAGCCATCTCGGCCGAGAAGCGGAGCGGAACGGCGGTCCTGACGCTCACCAAGCCGCTCTCTCGACCGGCGTTCGTGCTCGGCAAGTTCGTGTCCCACACGCTGCTGCTCTTGGTCACCACGCTTGTTGGGGCCGCACTCACCTGGGCGCTCACGGCCGTGGTCTTCGGCGAGGCACCGCTCGGCCCTCTGGCAGGTGCTACGGCCGTGTGGTTGATCTCCGGAGTGTTCTTCGTAGCACTGATGATGCTGCTCTCGGCTGCGATGGACTCGCAGGCAGGAGCCGCCGGTGTGGGTTTGGTGGTGTACCTGTTGCTCTCGATCGCGACGGTGTGGGAGCCGGCGGTACGCTACTCGCCGGCCGCGCTGGTCAACGCACCCACCGACATCGTGATGTCCGAGGCGGTCACGCTCGGATGGC
>CAZOSR010000070.1:2589-8667 GCA_964582445.1 uncultured Coriobacteriaceae bacterium
GGATGGCCGATCGGTGTCACCGTCGCTCTCACCGTGTTGCTCGCAGTGGCGGCAGTGGCGGTGTTCCGGAAGCGGGAGCTCTGAGCGTGCCGTGAGGGTCGTTCACAGGTGATCATCGCGCGGGAAAGCCGCCTCCACAGAGGCGGCTTTCCGAGGACAGAGCCGAGGGATGACCGTGACGATCAGTCGCTACAGATACGTCTTCGCGAGCTCGTCAAGCGTGATGTGGTCGGCCTCGACATCAGAGACGGCATTCCAGACTTCCTTCGTGCGCTCGTTGGTCGCGCGGCCGGCGAAGGTCTTGTAGAGGTCCGAGGCGCGGTTCTCACGCCGTAGGGAGTCCTCGATATCGCTGGCCCATGAGCCAGTCGTCTCGCCCGGGGTCATGAGATCGTCGGGCTCGTCGATCTTGAGCAGCTTGCAGAACACCTCGCAGTGTTCGGCCTCGACCTTGGCTAGGCGTTTGTAGGTGGCGCGGAGCACGTCATTGTCCCTGCGCTGCGCCATGCCCAGGTAGAACCGGCAGTTGCTGGTCTCGAGCTCGACGGAGGCCTCCAGATCGGCCCGCTCCGTCTCGGTGAGCTGCACGTCGTTGATGTCCGTGGGGTAGTCCTCGGGAGCCTCGAGGAACTCCACGTGCGCACCGCAGAACGGGCAGTTCTCCGGAGCGTCATAGCCGAGGTACACCTCACCGCAGATCCGACAACGGTAGATCTTGAGCTGCATGTCGTTCTCCTTTCGTATCGGGGCGCCAGCCTCAGAGAAGCTCGAGCAGACGCGCTATCGCCAGTCCGAAGTCGCGTGCGGCGTCGGGGCCGTTGGCGGTGACGATGCGCCCGTCGATCTCGACGGGGCCCTCCGACCATACGGCGCCGTGGGCATGAAGGTCATCGCGTTGCGTGGGAAACGCTGTTGCGTGCACGGTCCCCAGGAGGCCCGCTCTGGCGAGGATGGACGGGGCTATGCATATCGCTCCGAGGACAAGCTCGCGAGCGGCGGCAGCCCGTGCAAGTGCGTGGGCGGCCGGGTCGTCGAAGAACACTTCAGCACCGCCCCCGCCCACGAAGACCACCGCGTCGAAGTCGGTCGCGTCGACATCGGCCAGCGCTACCGTGGCCTCGGCGGTCATACCGAGCTTGCCGTGGCACATGCCCGCGCGACGGCTCACCGTCGTGACATCGGCACCACGGTCTTCGAGCACCTCCTTCGGGACGGAGTACTCCTCGTCGCGGAACACCTCGGGCGCGATCACCATACACACGCGTGCCATGAGACCTCCAGGGCTTGTGGACACTGTGATGATACCCCGATGGTCTGACGTCAGTGCGCCTCGTCGGCCTCGTCGTGGAAGGCGCCGGGTACCCAGGTCTCCGCTACGTTCGGGTCGGTGCGATAGGCATCGATGAAGGCCCGGATCTCGCCCGGCGAGCAACCATATTCATCCTTGAGGTCTTTCAGGGCCTTGCTCTGCTCGGACTCTGGGACGCCGTAGATCCGTGTGAACACCGCCGGAGGGATATCCGAGGCGTCAGCCACGTCCGCGAGGCTGGTGCTGCCCTTGATCAGCATCGTGTCGAACGTTTCAGCACCGGAGTCTTGGACGCTTTGAGCCAGCGTGGGGACCGTCCAGTCGAAGTACCCGGTGGCCGAGGCAAGACCGACGAGCGCAGCGAACAGGGCCACGGAGAGCACGGCTGCTTTCACAGGCGCAAGCGTGTGGCCCGCGCGTGTCCGTATGCCAAGCGCGCCCTTGGCGGGGCATGCCGCCACACACTCACCACAGTCGATGCAATCAGGGTCGTTGATCGTGCCACACGACGAGACGCTGACGTTCATCGGGCAGGCACGATCGCACAGGCCGCAGTCGATGCATGCGTCTTCGTCACGCCGGATCTTGAAGACGCTCAACCTTGAGATGAGGCCGAGGAATGCACCCATGGGGCAGGCGTACTTGCAGTAGAAGCGATCGAAGAACAGAGAGCCCAGTAGCACGATCACCAGGACGGCCAACGCGGCAGCGTTTTCCGTAAACAGTTCGGGTGAGGTGATGTGGTTGTACGCGACCCACGGGTCGTACGCGCGGATGACGAGTTCGCCTGTCATCCACGTGAAGTAGAGCACGATCGCGAGGACGAGATACTTGAGAAGCCGGGCCGGACGATCGAGGTACGCCGGCATCGTGAAGCGGCGGCCGAAGGCGCGCTTGCCGAGTCCGCCGAAGAGCTCCTGCAGGTAGCCGAGAGGGCATATGCGCCCACAGAAGGTGCGTCGGAACACGAGGGCGGTCACCACCGCAGCAACGAGCAGCAGCACGCTCGAAAGCGCGATGCGTCTGATCAGCCCGCCACCGCCTAACAGGGAGCCCAGCGTCTCAAGGCCGCCGAAGGGGCAGAGCGCGTCGACGCCCACCGGTTTCACAATGCCACCGACCTGGTGGAGTATGCCGATGGCGGTGACTCCTACCAGTACGACCGCGAGCACGATCCAGCGCACGGTGCGTGCGGTCCCGCGGGGTTGAAGCGGTGCTTTCTCGGTGGGCATCGATCCTCCGGTCGCGTGATGGCGGATACTGTATCGGCAGAGTATGCGTAGACGGCGTGAATGCGCTCAGAACATCCCGTGAAGACCGTGTGAACGTCCTCTACGGGGATCCGATCGCCGTGTACGTCCCAAGCCGGTCCGAGGTGCCTGCGGCCACGCGTCTGTCTATCGCGGCGAGTTCGTTGTGCCGGGCTGCGAGTTGGTTGCGCGCGTCGAGCTCGCGGTTGTACTCGGCAACAAGTGCGTTGTACGTATCGACACGAGCGTTGTACTCGGCGATGCGCCCTGCACGCTTGAGCGACTCCATCTCGGCCGTTGCTGCCTGGATCTGCGTCTGGAGCGATGCGAGCGTGGCATCGGCGGATGCTATCTGTTCGGCCAGCGCCGCCGCCGCAGAGACGGCCTCTGTGCGCGCGGTGAGGATCGCGGCCACCTGCCAACCCGCTCCATACGCGGTCTGGCCTCCATCGATGGCGAACACGCGTGGCTCGCTCTCAAGCACCACGCCACCTTCGAGGCTCTCGGGCACTTGCCCGAGATAGCCCGGGACGGTGGTCTCCACAAACGCATAGCCGGTGTCGCGGTAGGGGATATCGGCCGAGCGGATGCCAAGTGCCACGTGCTCCTCGGGCTCGAACATCAGCACCGCCACGTCGTAGCCCTCCCGGGCCAGCAGTGCGGCGAGGAGGAGCGTCTTGTCGTCGCAGTCGCCCATGCCCTCCACGAACGTTTCCACCGGGAACTTGGGGGAGAGGTCGTCGGGGTCGACATGGTAGGCAAGCGACTGGACGTAGGCGGTCATGAGCTCCGCATAGCGGTCTGAATCGAGCGCGCGGGCGTCTCTCACTGCCCGAAACTCACGGATCAACGCATCGTAGAACGGAACCTGGTGCTCCTCGGAGATGAACGCGGGGAAGTAGTCCTCGATCCAGTCGTTGGCGCGGGCGTTGCCGAAGCGGATGACCTGCTTATCGGCCGCTACAGCGCCGGCATACAGAGCGCCGTCCACGCCGAGCGAGAACGTCACAGGCTGGCCCTCGAACATGAAAGACACGTCGACCAGGCGTGGGCCGGTGACCGATGCGTCCGGCGTGATCGACGGGTATATCACGCCATCGGGCAGCACGTGAGTGCACCCCGCCGTTGCGGTGAGCATCAATGCCAATATGGCGAGGACGCGCTTCATGGTCACTCCCGCTTCAGGGACGGGCATGGTGCTGAGGATAGCCTATGAACGTGGGTACCGCGGGGTATCTTCTGTATATCAATGACCGATCCAGGAGGTGCCAACCATGCGATTCGGGTACATCCCCGTGATTCCGCCGTTCGGCGGGGCAGGACAAAACGAGAGTGTCATCGGGCCGCTCATGGAAGCGCTATCGGCACATGGCGGGGAGCGCCTGGACGTGGATCGGTTCGATGATCCGGTGCCACTCGTGTATGTGATGGCCACCGGTGGCACCGAGCGCGCGCTGATGCAACTGCAGGATGCGCGGGCATCGCTCCGCCCCGGAGAGCCGGTTGTCCTGGTAGCTCATCCGGGCAACAACTCTCTGCCGGCGTCCCTCGAGGTCTTGGCGCATCTCCAACAGATCGGACTACCGGGTCGCATCGTGTTCATCCGCGACCCGCACGATGAGGTAGGCCTGGCAACCCTGTATTCCGCTATCGCCGACGTGTCCGTGCGTATGCGGTTGCTCGACACACGCATCGGTCTTGTGGGCGAACCATCGGACTGGCTGGTCGCAAGCTCGCCGGAGGCCGATGTGGTGCGTGACACATGGGGTCCGAGCGTGGTGCGAATCGGCATGGAGGAGCTTGAGGCGGCGATCGATGCGGTGCCTGCAGAGGCTGTGGACGCGGGCGTGGCGTCACTGAGCGGCGAGGCTACCGGGTGCGCGGAACCCACGACCTCCGACCTGGCCGACGTGTCCCGGGTGACATCGGCCATGAAGGCGCTGGCCGAGCGGTACGACCTCGACGCCGTGTCGCTCCGTTGCTTCGATCTCCTCGTCTCGCGCGAGACCACCGGCTGCTACGCGCTGTCGGCCCTTACCGACGAGGGCATCATCGCCGGGTGTGAGGGTGATCTGGTGAGCACGATCGGCATGCTGTGGTCCAACCTGCTCACGG
Organism: uncultured Coriobacteriaceae bacterium; assembly: GCA_964582445.1. GTDB lineage: Bacteria > Actinomycetota > Coriobacteriia > Anaerosomatales > Anaerosomataceae > Anaerosoma. Next base: position 7,264 of record CAZOSR010000070.1, read on the forward strand.
GGGAACTGCCCTGGATGGCGAACCCCTCGGAGATCGATGAGGCGGCGAACACGCTCAAGCTGGCACACTGCACCGTCCCGCGGGGGATGGTGGAGCGGTATCGTCTGCGGTCGCACTTCGAGTCAGGACAGGGCGTGGGCATCCAGGGCGACATTCCGCTCGGCCCGGTCACACTGCTGCGCCTCGGGGGAGTGGAGCTCAACGCGCTGTGGCTTGCCGAAGGCGAGATCGTCTCCCGGGGGTACGCCGAGAATCTCTGCCGTACGCAGGTGGACATCGAACTCACTGCCGGCGATGTTGGCGAACTGCTGCGGGCGCCTCTCGGGAATCACATCGTGCTGATCCGTGGGCACCACGGCGCACGGCTGGAAGACTGGTGGGAGACAATGCTCTAGCGCCGTACGGAAGGCAGGGCGCGCCGAGGATCACGCAGCGGCGTCTTCGGCGTGTCCTGTGTTCGTTGCGTCAGTACGCGTCAAGGATCTTCGAGATGTCCCGTGGTGCCTCGGCATGTTTCCACATCGGGCGGTCGAGTTGGGGCAGGCCGTCCTGGTAGGTGAACGACTCGGCCTCACGGTAGAACACGCCGATGGGGATCTTGCACTCGTCGGGTGCGCAGGTGAGCTCGTGGAACGTCGACATCGACTTCTCGAAAGCCATGCTCCTGTTCGTAGGGTCGTAGCCTTCGGTCTCCTCGAGCTTGTAGACGCGGTCGCGGAACCACTTGAAGGTGTTGACCTTGTTCCACGTCACGCACGGCTGATAGACGTCCACGAGCGAGAAGCCGTGGTGGTCGAGCGCCTGGCGGTACAGCGACTTGAGATGTTCGGTATCGCCAGCGAAACCGCGTGCCACGAACGTGGCGCCCTGCGCGACCGCGACGCCCACCGGATTCACCGGTTCTTCCACCACGCCGCCCGGCGTGCTCGGCGTCTGCATGAACTGGTCGGAGGTGGGGGATGCCTGACCGGTGGTGAGGCCGTAGATCTGGTTGTTGTGGTAGATGGCCACCATGTCGATGTTGCGGCGGACCGAGTGGATGAAGTGGTTGCCCCCGATGCCGTAGCCGTCGCCATCGCCCATCTCTACGATCACCTTGAGCCGCGGGTTGGTGAGTGCAATGCCCGTGGCGAGCGGCAGCGCGCGACCGTGGAGACCGTGGAAGCCCTGCGAGCGGTAGAAGTCGGCACCGTTGCCGTGGCAGCCGATGCCCCACACCATCGCGTAATCCTCGAAGGCCATGCCTGACTCTTCGAGCACCTCCTTGAGCGCCTTCCACATCATGTGGTTGCCGCACCCCGGGCCCCACGTGGGCTCCAGCGCCCGTTCGATGTCTGCGACGTTAGGCAGTGTCGGCCACCTCCGTGAGCTTCGCGTAGATCATCTCCGGTGAGAACGGACGGC